>NZ_JANKBZ010000039.1 GCF_024623785.1 Archangium lipolyticum | reverse complement strand
GCATGGAGCACTCGTGCAAGTTCATGCAAAGATGCTGCTGTGTTAGGGTTTTCATCTGAACCGAATTCTTTAATGAATAGGCGTATGGCACGCTTGAGCCGCTTGCGAGCACCAAGCAGGTCCCCTTGTCGCATTAGCACTTGAGCTAGGGCGTGCAAAGCTAAAGCTACCTGAGGAGCCGTCTCACCTCTTTGATTGATTTCTAATGTGACGGATTCTTCTAGTGTTGCTGCGGCTTTATTTAATTGTCCCTTATTCCAAAATAACCTAGCAAGTTGTGAGAGTACAAATGCTCTATCTTTTTCAGCAACCAGTTCGATGGATTCCTTCAGGCGCTCCTCTGCATCTGCCAGCAATCTGCCACAAAACTCTTCGAGTTGCACTTTATAGGTGAGAGCCAAACCACGTATCGGTCCATTTACTCCTGTACTCAGGACTCGGTCCACCCGTTCCAGAGCCTCCTGATATCGAGCGGAGCTACACAGAGCCAATACCAACTCGATCGTTGGCTCCCAGGCAGCATCTCCCCGTCCTGCGTTACATAAGTGCCAAGCTGTCACTTCTGCCCTGCCGAGTGAATTCCGATCCTTTTCCCACTCGGCCTTGCACCAACTTCCCAAACGCGAGTGTGCTTGAAGTTCTTCTGCTGAAGTTAGATTTTCCATGGCATTCACCACAACACGATGAGGAGCCCAAAATGGTTCGCCTCCGCGTGGTGGCTCGAATGCACTGAGCAGTCCCATACTCACTAGACGCTTGCCCGTGCCCTCTACGTCCTCCAGCGCCTCGATGGCTCCCCAGGGCATTGGTCCCATCAGCACCGTGCAGCGCTGCAGATGGTCCCGCGCTTCTTTTCCTACGACTGCAATCAATTCTGGAAGCAGCAGATCTGTGCTGAGCTTCGCATCCCGTTCTCGTAAGAGCGGCTCAAGCATCTCTTGTCGCAGCTTCCCGCTAAATGGTCTCCCTGGTGCCGAGTGTTTCTCCATCCACGCGGATGCCAGACCGTCGAGCCACTGCAGGCTTCGAGGATGTCCGTCAATCCGCTCTACGAGCCATGATACATCCGCAGCATTGAGGTCTTTGAACGCAGGCCACCATGGTACCATGCGTACCATGTCAATTTCCCTCATCACCGGCAGCGGATAGGTGGCGACCGAGCGCGGCACTTCTGGTACGTATCGCGTTGAGGCCAGTACTGCGAACCGCTTCTCTTTGGTCGTAGCTTCGATTAGGCCCTGCCAAAAGGTTGCAAGTGCTGGTGACCTCCATGCACCCACCTCACCTTGTTCCACCGGCACCTGTAGGCTCTCAGCATCATCCAAATAGACGAGCAGTCCACCCTCTTGACGACTGAGCCATGTGAGTGCTCCTGCCAGCGCTTTGCCAGTAATTCCCTCACGCTGCAATTCAGCAAGTGCACTGTCCCACTCAGGCCCCTCTCCGAAGGACTGCACCTGTTCCCAAAGGGCTGCTACAGGGTCACTTCGCTGTCCTGAGAATCGGCCGTCGAGCGCAACGACTCGCACTGGATCCACCCGTCCCTGGCTGTCTCTTACACCCATCTCTCGTGCCAACACCGTTGAGAGTTCAGTACAGACCGCCGTCTTTCCCAATCCACCCAAGCCGTGGATCACCAACGCACGGCAACCGTCGCGGAACCGGTGGATGAGTTCCGCACGAACTGTCCTTCGACCGACAAAACCGAACTTCAACCGTTCGACCCCCACAAGCCCGGTGGAGTGATCCATCCTCTCCTGAACACGTTTGCGCTCAGCACGACCGAGGTCAGGACCGGCTGATGTAGCGGGGAGCGCTACGGGCTGATCATCTCCTCGATGGTAAAGTACGAGTTGTGCCCAGCCTAGCGGATGGATGTGCTTGGTGCCTGCCTCAGAGGAAAATGACCAGCGGCAAGCCTGCCGTGCCTCCCTTACCGCTTCTCGTGCGGTGCGCCCGCGTACCAGCGAGGCGTAAACGACCTCCTCCGCACGCGTACACAGTGCGTCACCCACAGGACCCAGCCATGCGACTACTTGGTGGATACCTTCGCGGTGCAATTCGGCTGCCGAGGACGATGCGGGGTCAATTTGCAGCGCTGCTGGGTCTACCATACGGTGAGTTGCTGCCGCTCGGCTGTGGTGCTCGATCGAGGCGCTGTAGCAAGAGGCAAGGAATGCGAGTCGTGGCAGTTGGGTGCCTCGCAGCCGCGCAATCAGATCACGCACAGAGAGCGGAGCAGAGCGTGCCGCGTCATCCTCAAAGAGTAGGATGCCAGGCTCTCCATGCCCGGTGAAGTGCATGGCCACTGGGGCGTGAGATTGGATTGCATCGATTAGCCCGTCAGCAGTGCCTGTGTCAGTTATGAGAAGTCGGCGTTCTTCTGAGCCCATAGCCTGCCAAAGACGATAGCTTTCTCCCTCATAGTCCAAACGCACGGCGTCAACAGGAGCAGCAATTGTAGCAACGACTGTGAGTTCCTGGTCAGGTGGTGCTAACCCCTGAGCGCCCGCTACGACGGCCTCTCGAGCTATGTCGAGGGCTCCTCGCTCGACGGGGAACTCACCATTCAGGCGGAGCAGTTCCCATGGCAGCGATAACAGTCGATCCGCTCTGCGTCGCTCCGCCTCACTGTTATCTTGAGCATGGACGCGCAAGAGCAGCAGCGGCGGTGTGGCTCCAGTGGAGGCGTTGATCGCGGCTTCAATTCTCGAACGCGCTTCGGAGGAGAGCAGCGCCTCGGTGAGCGCCTCACCGAGGCGGATAGAGAGTGTTTGGATCCTAGCAAGCACATTCATTGCCTGCGGCGTCGGTTTACCACTCTCATCCATCGGAAGAGCCATGTCCGCGAGGGTGCGGAGCTGGTCTAGTTCGGAAGCAAAGTCCAATGCGGAGAGCGGATCATGAGGCGTCCATTGAGGGCATCCTTCTGTTGATGCACTCAGCCTAGGACCAGTATACAGGTTGACTAATACGCTGGGGGATGAATTGGGTGCGAGTTTGGCTGCGAGAGTTCCGAATAGCTTAGGGATATGATCATGTCCCGAAAGAATGAGTGGCCGGATGTTGGCCTTGAGGATGGCGTCCTGGCCTCGATGCTCCACTCCTCCTTCCACGTAGCGGAAAGCGAGAGCTCCTTCCCAGCCCCCCTGAGTGATCATGAGGCGCCACTGCTTTAGCGTCCGGGCTTCCTCTTCAGAAAGCGCCGCAATCCAGTTGAGGATGCGTGGATCCTGGAAGGAGTAGCCGGTGAAAAGAATGGGGTGCTGACGGAGGAGCACGTAAAGCTGCCTCTCCAGGAACGGATAGCGGGAAGTGAATTCAGTGTAGGCACGGCCGGAGAGGACGACCTTCAGCCAATCGTCATAAGAGCCATGGACTTTGAGGATGCGGATCTCCCCATCCCCGGTGATGGGGGCGTTGTCCTCCAACGGTTGAAGCAAGTAAGGAACTTCCTCTTCGGCTAGGGCCTGTTCGATGAGCGGGTCATAGTTGGTGGTGACTATGGAATGGAAGCGCCCTGCCTTCACGAGTTTGGCGATGGCGCGATGCGAAGTCGTGGGCCTACGGGGCTGCCCGAGCTTGCGTTGTAGCAATTCGCCGAGAGCTCCCCTACCTTCGGAGCGTTCGAAGGCGTCTGCCACCTCGAAGAATGGGAGAGATGTGTCGATGGGGTCGATGGCGGCCTTGGCCATGGCCTCGACCAGATTTTGGGTTGATGGGTAACCAGCCGCCATGGACAGGCCTGCGCCCACAAATAGGACTGGCTTGTTATCGAGCACCTTCGAGAGTGCCTCGGTAGTTGCCGGAATGGGCCTAGGAAGATCGGGCGAAGCAGAGGGCATAAGAGGGGACTTCCGAAGCAGGAACGTAAGCCAATGTAGAATGAGGACACGACCATACCTCCATCCATAAATAGAGCCTAGGTGGGGAGCTCAGCTGGTCGTTATGAGAGCAAGGAGCGCGAGGGGCTGATGATACAGTAGGGGGAATAGTGGACAGTCTAGTTCCACGGAAGGGAGGAGCGCTTCGCCCAGTAGGTCTCCGGGGTCTCGGCGAGGCTTCGCATCCGCTCCCACGCCTCATCCCCGAGCTTCACCTCCAGCGCACGCAGGTTGTCCCGGAGCTGCTCCACGGTGGTGGCTCCGCTCAGCACCACGGACACCCACGGCTGCGCGAGCACGGCGGCAAGGGCCACCGCGTCCACACCGACTCCCAGTCCCTCCGCCACCTCGCGCAGGGGGCGCAGGCCCGGATCCGCGTTGCGTCCGGTGAGCCGCCCGTTGGCGACGGCCTCCTTGATGATGACGCCCCAGCCCGCCGCATGGGCCTCGGCGAGCGCGGGACCCGCGGAGCGCTCGAGCAGGTTCCACGTCGCCTGCACGCACGAGAACAGCGGTGACCCTCCGACCCGGATGTCCAATGCGCGCCGCAGGACCTCCGCCTGCCGGGGTCCACTGAGCGTCAGCCCCACGCACACGCCCGAGTCCCTCAGCTTCCCGAGCTCCTCCAGGACGCTCGCGTCATCGAGCACCCCGCTCTCGAAGGTCGCGGAGTGGATCTGATACAGCCGCAGCCAGGAGCCGAGCAGGGTCCGGCTCTCCTCCCACTGCCGGCGGAGGGTGGGGAGCGAGTGGTCCTTCACCTCGTGGCGCTCGGCGTCCACGCGCCAGTCGGCGGTATACGTGTAGCCCCACTTGGAGCCGACCACGACCTCCCCGGGGCGTACGCCACGAGACACCAGCCAGGATGAGAGGAATTGCTCGGCCCGGCCGTAGGAGCGCGCGGCGTCCAGGTAGCGGATGCCCGAGCGGTACGCGGCATCCAGCACCTCATGGGCCTGGCGCTCCATGGCCTCGACGGAGCGGTCCCGGCCGAGGTCCCCTCCATGTCCGAGCGTGATGTACCCGGGACGGCCGAGCGCGGCGAGTCCCAATCCCAGAGGTGACACGGCGGGCCCGGAGGCCCCGAGGGTGCGTGACATGGCCTCCTGCTTACGACATATCCGGCCTGGACGCTCGCCATGTGCCGCAGCGCACCACGAGCCGCGTGTCCGGGTGTGGCACGATCCGGCCCGTGTCCCGCGCCGTGATGATTCGTTGCTCACGAGAAGGGGTGAAGTCATGAGGCCGTGGCAGATTCGCTGCTGACGCACACGGCGAAGAGCTTCGCGGAGCAGGTGGGGACGCTGCCCGGTTCGGCCCAGGTGTCGATGCAGGTTGCGGGTCGCGAGGGCATCCTGTTGTCGGAGGTGAGCGCGGCGGAATCGCCAGAAAGATCGCCACACCCGGAACGGAGTTGAACCGACTCATCACCCTGGGGAAATGACGCTAGAACCTTCCTATGTCCCAGCGCTTCTTCGACCTCGCCGATGATGTCTATGTTCCCCACCGCTGGCACCTGGCCACTCCCATCGATCGCCATGGCCGCAAGGTGCAGGACTGGGACTTCAAGAGAGGAACGCCCGTGCATGTGGAGGGACGGTTGAAAATCCCCATCAAGATGGCGGGAAAACCGTTGGACTACACGGAAGCGGGATTGAGGGTCCCTGTCGTCCACATCAAGGTGGCTTCCATGCTGGCGGAGCGTGCCCCTGGCGACGTGCAGCTCATCCCGGCGGACATCGAGGGTCAACCGGATCAGTACCTCGTCCTCGTGGCAACGCGCCTCATCCGGTGCATCGACGAAGAGGCATCCGAGGTGAGTTTCTGGACGCCAGCGCATGGAGTACCCGAAAAGGTCGGGCACTACATGGGCGTGGATCGCCTGCGCATCGACAAGTCGAAGGTGGGGAACGCCAAGGTGTTCCGTCCTGAGGGGTGGTCAGGCACACTCATCGTCGCCGAGGAGATCCGGGACATCTTGGAGCGCATGGGCGCTACAGGCACGCGATTCGAGGAGGTCTAGGTGCCTCTGCGCGGGAGTGGACGGCGGGGCTGTGGAGAAGTTGGGGAGGACTCGCCGCTCACCCGCCGCGCTTGCGGAAGACCACGGTGAAGTTGTTGTTGGGCATGTCGACCACGCGATCCCGCTCCAGCCCGTGGGCCGAGGCCTCCGCGGTGACGGCGCCCAGCTCGCGCACGCCCCAGGCCGGATTCCTCTCGCGCAGGGAAGCATCGAAGGCGAGGTTGCTCGGCGCGGTGGGCCGGCCCTCGATGAAATACGCCCCGTAGAGCACCAGGGGCCCGCCGGGAGGCAACACCCGGCCAGCACCCCGCATCAATCCCTGGCACGCCTCCCACGGGGAGATGTGGATCATGTTGATGCAGACGATGGCGTCCGCGGACTCCACGGGCCAGGTGGAAGCCCTGGCATCCAACGCGAGCGGTGCGCGCAGGTTCGCCAGGCCCTCCTCCTGACGCCAGGCCTCGATGCTCTCGCGAGCGGAGGGGTCCGCGTCGGTGGGTTGCCACACCAGCTCCGGGAAGGCGCGGGCGAAGAAGACGGCGTGCTGGCCCGTGCCGCTGGCCACCTCGAGCACGGTGCCCCGGGAGGGCAGCACCTCACGCAGGACGGAGAGGATGGGCTCGCGGTTGCGCTCGGCGGAGGGGGCGTGACGTTTCATGGCTCGGGGCTCGGAGGGTGGAGCCCTCTTCTACCGGGCGAGCATCGGATTGTGAATCGAGCGAAAAATTCGCGCCTCCCTCCCTCTCCCACCGGGAGAGGGGCGGGGTGAGGGTCTCCGTCCCCGTGTTCCCACCCGTGTAGCGAGACTCTCCGTGCCTTGACCCACCAACAGAGGGGAGCGCAGGCTCGCGGCGTGCTTCCCTTCCTGCAGAGCCACACCTCCCTGGCGGTGGGAGTCGTCCTCACGCTGCTGGTGCTCGCGGCTCGGGCGCTGAGCTCGGATCAACAGTTGCGCAAGGATCTCGGCGGGGGGCTCGGCTTCCTGATGATGTTCCTCGTGCTGCGCGCGGTGGATGCCGAGCTCGATCCGCTCCCGTATCCGCAGGTGGGCAAGCTGCTGCGCGTGGCGTGGATGCTGACCCTCGCCTTTGGCGGCATCCGCACGGTGGTGTCCTTCGGCCTGTACCTTCTGCGGCTGCGCTCGCGCATCCCCCAGCCGAAGATCCTCCGCGACGTCATCGACGTCTCGCTCAACATCGTCGCCCTCATCGCCATCCTCAAGACGCAGCTCGACGTCGATCTGACGAGCCTGCTGGCCACCTCGGCCATCCTCTCGGTGATGCTCGGTCTGGCGATGCAGGACACGCTGGGCAACCTCTTCGCGGGCCTGTCGTTGCAGCTCGAGCGCCCCTTCCAGGTGGGGGACTGGGTGACCATCCGGGACGTCACGGGCCGGGTGGTGCAGATCGCCTGGCGGGCGACGCGCATCGAGACGGGCCGCAGGGAGATCGTCACCCTGCCCAACAACATCTGCTCCAAGGAGGCGGTGAAGAACTACTCGCGGGGGGCGCAGCCGGTGGGAGCCGACGTCTACTTCCATGCGCCGTACGATCGAGCGCCCAACGAGGTGAAGGAGGCGGTGCTGGATTCACTGGAGCAGGTGCCGCTGGTGTTGCGCGAGCCTCCGCCGATCTGCCGCACGTGGGGCTTCGACGAGGTGGGCATCCGCTACCAGATCCGCTACTTCGTGGAGGACTTCGGGCAGGCGGACTGGGTGATGGAGGAGATCTACACCCGGCTCTGGTACCGCTTCCGGCGCGAGGGCATCGAGCTGCCCTATCCGAACCGGAAGATGCACATGAACAGTGCTCCGGCGGGGTCGGACTTCCCCGAGGAGATGATCGCCGAGATGCTGCGGCGGGTGGACCTGTTCAAGGTGCTGCGGGAGGAGGAGCGCGCGGGGCTGAGGCGGGAGATGGTGCCCAAGCGCTTCGCCCGGGGCGAGCACGTCATCGAGCAGGGCGAGCACGGCAACACCTTCTACCTGGTGGGCCGGGGGGAGCTGTCCGTGAGGGCCAACGGGGTGGAGGTGTCGCGGCTCACGCGAGGCAACTACTTCGGAGAGATGTCGCTGCTGACGGGCGAGCCGCGCACGGCCACCGTGGTGGCGCTCACGGACGTGGTGCTGCTGGAGCTGGACCGGCCGGTGTTCGCCCGCCTGTTCAGCGAGCACCCCGAGCTGGCGCCGAAGCTATCGGGGATGCTGGCGCACCGGCGCACGCAGCTGGACGCGGTGATGACGGCCTCGGGCGAGACGCCGCCCATCACCGAGGAGAGCCACATCCTCGGCCGGCTCAAGAACATCTTCCGGCTCACCTGAGACCGGGCAAACCTTGCCCGGTGGAGGGGCCGGTGGCGGGCAAGTCTTGCCTGGAGCCCGGGCAAGATCCTGCCGTCCGCGGGGCTCCACCTCACGGGAGCGTGTTGGTAGGGCGTTTGCACCAGGACACCCCGTCAGGAGCGCTCGGGCGCTCACGGAGGAGAGGTCGATGAATTTCGGGACGATGTGGGGGCGGTCGACAGGGGCCGCGTTCAAGGGGGGCGTACTCGTTCTCTTTGTCGCCACCACGGCATGGGCCCAGCAGGGGGGGACCCAGAACGATCAGGGCACGCGCTTGAATGGCAGCGCGGGGGAACTCTACGAGCGCATCGGCATACCGCTGGCTTCCGCGACGACGCTCCAGGGCGTGGGCATCAAGGTCTCGCTCGTCGAGGGCAAGCTGGAGCAGACGGACGGGTCGTTGAAAGGCACTGCTTTCAAGGACGTGACCTTCACCACGACGAACAGCCAGAACCAGCAGGTGACGTTCACGATCAAATCGGCCGCCCGGCACACCAACGTCTACACCGGGAAGCTGTCGAATACCGCCTGGGAGTACCAGGTGACGTGGACGTCGCCGAATGGCAGTGGCGATCTGTGCCGGGACGGCAGGCCGGCACTCGCGCTGCCGGGCTACTGGGAGGAAAGAACCTTCGTTCCTTCCAACAATCCGGCGAAGTTCTCCTTCGCCTGCGTGCCCATCAAGACGCAGAACGCCAATGGAACCTTCTGGTACGCCAAGGGAGGCGTGGCCGCGAAGTGCGTCGATTGGGGCTACCCGCCCTGGCTGAACAAGGACGCTCTTCCGGGCAATGGTGTCTATCCGGCCACCACGCTCGACCAGGCGCTGCGCTACCACGTGTCCTGCGTCGCCATGGCCTCCGCGGACTACTGTGGCGAGGCCAGGTCCAACACCGTCGATGGCACGCCCATCGTCATGTTCAACACCCAGAACGTGCAGAACGGGAAGGATGGGATGGGCAACCCGACCCCCTACGTCGCGGCCGGTCCTTTCGGCTCGGGGGGGAAGTTTCTCTTCGAGGCGGCCTGGGCGGCGGTCCGGGCCCCGGTCCGCGATACCACCGCCGTGTCCGGCGGACTGCGTCCCAAGGCCCTGTGTCTGACCAAGAAGCGTTGGTCCACCCTGCCGCTCAACGGCGCCTGCGCCAGCGACGCCAGCTTCGTGCAGGATCCCCGGGATCCCATCACCCGTCCCAACCCGCCCCGGTTCTGCGAGGACATGTCCAGGGGCGAGCTGCAGGCGGCCGGTGCGCTGCTGTTCTCCTACTCCGCCTATATCGATGCGGGGCTCTACCGCTTCGTCAACTCGAATACCGGCGCGTACCTGACCACGTCCAGGGTGGAGATCGGTGCGTCGGGCAGATATGCCAGCTACAGGCCGGATTCGAGCATCCCGGGCGCGGCTGACTTCCTGCCGGACATCGGTGCCAATCGGCCCCCCTTCTACGAGGGCCCCCTCTTCAGCACGAACGCCCCCTTCGCCGTCCCGGCTTTGAAGGACACGCTGCCCTTGCGGCGCTACACCTCCACCCAGCCCGATGGCAAGCGGCGCTACGTCACCCTGGTCGAGGGCTCTCAGGTACCCCCGGGTTATGCCTCCGACGGGTCCAACAACCTCGAGGGATACATCTACGTCAGGCCACCCCCGGCCGGTGCCCCCGTGCTCCGCCTCTGGCGGAAGGACGTGGGCCCGGGCCTCCTGACGACCACCAGCAGCATGTGGCCCGGGTACATCATCGCCCCCTGGCAGGCGGCGCCGATGGGCTCCCTGCCCTCGATGAACACCTACTCCGGGCTCTACTAGCCGGATACTCCGCCCGTGCGTCCCTGGGGCTACAATCCAGCCCCATGGACGAGGGTGACGATCAGACCTGGAGCGTGGGCCAGGTGAACGTGCGCAAGAATGTCGAGCGGTTCCGCCTGCTCGTGGTCGATGGGACGACGTCGTCCATGGTGGACCTGCCGGTCGAGGGGCAACTGAACATCGGCCGGGCCACCGAGATGGATGTCCGCGTCACGGACCGCTCGGTGTCCCGCCGCCATGCCCGGCTCTATGTCCAGGGCGGCCAGGTGCGCATCTCCGACTGGGACAGCCACAACGGCGTACGCGTCAACGGACAGCTCATCCAGGAGGTGTCTCCGCTCCAGCCGGGCGACGTGGTGTCCATCGGCGAGGTGAACCTGGTGCTGTATGCCGCGTCCTCCCCGCCCTCGCTCCCCGGCCAGGGCGGCCGGGCGGCACAGGCCACGGAGCTGGTGCTCGGCGAGCGCACCGTGGTGGTGGCCGATCCGGCCATGCTGCGCCTCTACGAGCTCATCCGCCGCCTGGCGGCCAGCGAGCTGACGGTGCTCATCCTCGGCGAGACGGGTGCCGGCAAGGAGAACGCCGCCTTCGCCGTGCACCACTGGTCGCGCCGCTCGGGCAAGCCCTTCGTGGCCATCAACTGCGCCTCCATCGCCGAGACGCTGGTGGAGAGCGAGCTGTTCGGCCACGAGAAGGGTGCCTTCACCGGGGCCATGGCCGCCAAGCCGGGTCTGCTGGAGACGGCCGAGGGGGGCACGGTGTTCCTCGACGAGGCGGGCGAGCTGCCCGCGGCCGCCCAGGCCAAGTTGCTGCGCGTGCTGGAGACACGGCGCATCCTGCGCGTGGGCGGGACGAAGGAGCGGGAGATCGACGTCCGGATCGTCGCCGCCACGCACCGCAACCTGGAGAAGGAGGTGGAGGCGGGGCGCTTCCGCAAGGATCTCTTCTTCCGCCTCGGAGCCGCCACCGTGGTGCTGCCCCCGCTGCGAGACCGGCGCGCGGAGGTACGCGTGCTGGCCGAGCGCTTCCTCGCCGCCGCCTGTACCGCCTCGGGGCGCGAGCCGATGTCACTGGCACCCGAGACCCTGGTGATGCTCGAGCGCTACGGCTGGCCGGGCAACGTGCGCGAGCTGAAGAACACCCTGGACTACGTGGCGGCCACGGTGACGGAGGCGGTGGTGCGGCCGGGCCACCTGCCCGAGCGCATCCTCGCCGCGCTGTCGCCTCCCGCGCCTCCCACCGCTGGAGCATCGCCCCGCTCGTCGGAGCCGGAGGCCGCGCCGGCGGAGGTCCCCGCCGACTCCGAGCCGCTCCGCCGCGTGCCGCTCTCCGAGGAGTTGCGCGCCATCGAGCGCGAGGCGATGGCCAAGGCCCTGCGTGAGACGGGAGGCGTGAAGGCGCGGGCCGCCGAGCTGATCGGCATGCCGCTGCGTACCTTCACCTTCAAATGCAAGCAGTACGGGCTGTAATGCGCCAAGAGGGCCTCCCGGGTGGATTCCGGGAGGCCCTCTCCTGCTCAGCCCTGCTCAGATGAACAAATTGACCGTGTTCGAACGAGCGACCCGGCTGACGTTGACGGCCGCGTACACCTCATCAGGGTGAGGGATCTTGAGGTTGCCGGACGGCGTCTGGATGATGTTGACACCGGGATCCTCGTTCAGGACGGAGGTGTCGACCTCACGTGTCTCGGAGAAGCTCTGCTCACCCGCCTGCGCGGTCACCACGGTGTACTTCTGCGGGGGAATCAGGCCGAACCCGAAGGTGTAGAGCGGCTGGGGTAACACGAACGGCTTGGGCGGCTCTTCATCTGACGGGGTGTCCTCGCCCATGAGGCTGATCGCCACCTGGTACTGCTTTCCCGCCTCGGAGGGATCGAACAGCAACGTGTAGTCGACCTTCACGTTCTTCTTGCCCGCGTTGGCGCTGTTGGTGACGGTCAGGACCACGTTCTTGACTTCAGCCATGATCTTCTCCTGAGTTGCTTTTCGATGGACTTGGATGCGCTGGTTTGTGACCGCCGCCGCGGAGAGCGCGTGCCCCGCGTCGTCGCGGAGCCTGGAAGAGCAAGGGGCATGCCGCTCCCCAGAACAGGGAGCGGGGGTCCGGCCATGAAGACGGAGGGGGAACGGGCAGGCAATTCTTGCCGTGAGGGAGGCAGCCATTGCCTGGAGCGCAAGCATTGCCCGTGAGCGGTAGGCAGCGGAGAATGCCCGGCCGTGGCCGCCCCCGCTCCCCAATGGGAGCCCCCATCATCGTTCGAGGAGTACCGGCTCGTCCGTCCACTCGGACATGGGGCCATGGGACAGGTGCACCTGGCCCAGGACACACTGCTGGACCGGCTCGTCGCGGTGAAGTTCCTCTCGGCTGTCGCCCCGGACGAGGGCCAGCGCGAGCGCTTCCGCACCGAGGCGCGGGCCGTCGCCCGGTTGCAGCACCCCAACATCGTCGCCGTGCACCGCATCGGCGAGGTGCTGCGCCGGCCCTACCTCGTCTCGGAGTTCATCCGCGGCGAGAGCCTGGACAAGCAGTCGTGGCCCGTGCCGTGGGAGAAGGTGCTGGGACTGGGCATCGGCCTGGCGCGGGGGCTGGCGGCGGCGCACCGCAAGGGCGTGCTGCATCGCGACATCAAGCCCGCCAACGCCATGCTCACCGAGGATGGGGAGGTGAAGCTGCTCGACTTCGGCCTGGCCAAGCTGCTGGACGCCGCCGAGGGAGCGCGAGACGGAGCACCCCGGTGGGTGGCCCCGTCGCCCCCGGTGACGGAGCGGACGGGCGAGGACGACCTGGCGACGCTGTCCTCCCCGGGCAAGCCTCCGCCCTCTTCCCTCCCGGAGGCGCGGGAGCGGACGGGCGAGGATGACCTGGCGACGCTGTCCTCCCCGGGGAAACCCGCTCGGAGCGAGCCCGCGTCGGGGAAGTCACCGGAGCCGGAGCCAGGGGAAGGGCAGGCCTTCGGGCTGACGGCCGCGGGCGCCTGGGTGGGCACGCCCCGGTACATGGCGCCCGAGGTGTGGCGCGGTGAGCCGGCCTCGGCCCGCAGCGACGTGTACTCGCTCGGGGGTGTCCTCTACGAGATGTGCGTGGGCCACGCCCCGCACCAGGGCTCGAGCCTGAGCGAGCTGCGGCAGGCCGTGCTGAGCGGCCGCGCGGCCCCGGTGACCTCGAAGGTGCCCGGGATGGAGCCACGCTTCGCGGCCATCATCGAGCGGTGCCTGGAGCTCGAGCCCGAGCGCCGCTTCTCCTCGGGGGAGGAGCTGCGCGAGGCGCTGGAGTCCCTGCGCGAAGGAGGCCACGCGGAGCTGGTGGTGACGGAGCGGCCCTACCCGGGGTTGCACGCCTTCTCCGCCGAGGAGCGCGGTGTCTTCTTCGGCCGCGGGGCGGAGGTGCGCGCGCTGCTGGACCGGCTGCGCGCCGAGCCCTTCGTGCTGGTGGCGGGTGACTCTGGCGTGGGCAAGTCCTCGCTGTGCCGCGCGGGCCTGCTGCCGCGCGTGGCGGAGGGGGCGCTCGGGGGCGGGTGGACGGGGGTGACGCTCGTTCCCGGGAGGCACCCGGTGGCGGCGCTGGCCTCCGCGCTGGCTTCGCTGCCGGGGCTGGACGAGGCCCGGGTGGTGGAGGCGCTGCGGGCCGGGCCCCAGGGGCTGGGTCGGCTGCTGCGGACGCACCAGGGCGCCACCGGTACGCTCCTCTTCGTGGACCAGCTGGAGGAGCTGCTCACGCTGGCCGAGCCGGAGGAGGCCGCGCTCGTCTCCGAGGCCCTGGGGACGCTGGCGGAGGGCCTGCCCGGTGTGCGGGTGCTGGCCACGGCGCGCGGGGACTTCCTCACCCGGCTGGCGGCGCTGCCCGGCCTGGGCGACATGCTCTCCGGGGCGCTGTACCTGCTGCGGCCGCTGTCGGAGGCGGGGCTGCGCGAGGCCATCACCGCTCCGGCGCGGGCCCGGGGAGTGGCCTTCGAGTCCGAGGCGCTGGTGGAGGCGCTGGTGGCGGCGGGACGCGCGGAGGGAGGGCTGCCGCTGCTCCAGTTCGCCCTGGCGGAGCTCTGGGAGGCGCGGGATGTGGAGCGGCACCTCATTCCCGCCGCGGCGCTGGAGGCGCTCGGAGGCGTCTCGGGGGCGCTGGCCCGCCATGCGGATGGAGTCCTCGCCCGGCTGCTGCCGGATCAGCGGCTCGCGGCGCGCCGGCTGTTGCTGAAGCTCGTCACCGCCGAGGGCACGCGGGCGCGGCGCACCCCGGCGGAGCTGCTGGGCGGTGGCGTGGAGGCGGAGGAGGAGCGGGCGGCGCTGGAGGCGCTGGTGCGTGGGCGCCTGCTGGTGGCACGCGAGGCCCAGGGTGAAGCCACCTACGAGGTGTCACACGAGGCGCTGCTGACGGGGTGGGATCTGCTGCGCGGCTGGCTGGCCGGAGACGCCGAGCGGCGGGCGGCCCACCAGCGCCTGGAGCGGGCGGCGGCGGAGTGGCGGAGGCTGGGCCGTCCGGCGGACGCGTTGTGGGGCGCGCGCTCCCTGGCGGAGGTCGCGTCGCTGGAGCCGGGCGGGCTCGCGCCCCAGGAGGCGGACTTCCTCGCCGCCTCGCGCCGGGCCGTGCGCCGGGGACGGCTGGTGCGGCTCGGGGCCGTGCTGGCGCTGCCGCTCACCGCGGGGTTCGCCTATGGAGGCAACCTCGTGCTGACGCGGTGGGAGACGCGGCGCGAGGTGGATGCCCACCTCCACAAGGCGCGGGAGCTGCTCGAGGAGGCGCGCCGGGAGAGCGCCGCCGTCGAGTCGCTCCGGCGGCAGGCCTTCGCCACCCTCGAGGTGCGGGACGACAAGAAGGGGGAGGAGCTCTGGGCCAGCGCCCTGCGGAAGGCCGCCCGGTTGAACGAGGAGCTGCATGATCCAATCAACCAGGAGCTGCGGCAGGCGCTGCTGAAGGATCCCGGCCGCGAGGACACGCGCCAGCTCCTGGCGGGTGCCATCTACGAGCGCCTGTTGCTGGCCGAGCGTGCCCACCAGACCTCGCTGCGGGAGGACCTGTCGCGCCAGCTCGACCTGTACGACGGGACCGGCGAGTACCGCCGCCGCCTCCAGGCCCCGGCGCGGGTGGACGTGGAGAGCGGCCCCACGGGCGCCACCGTCTCCGTGCAGCGCTACTTCCGGGAGGGCGGATACCTCCGGCCCTCCGAGCCCCGGCCGCTCGGCACCACACCGCTGACGGGAGTGGAGCTGGAACCGGGCTCGTACCGGCTGGTGCTGTCGCTGCCGGATCGCCCGCCGGTGTACTACCCCGTGCGGGTGACACGCGGGGAGCGGCTCCGCCTGAGCATCCCCCTGCCGGCCTCCGTGCCCGAGGGCTACGTCTACGTGCCCCCCGGGCGCTTCCTGGTGGGCAGCGAGGACGAGGAGACGATCCGGCGCAACATCCTGCGGGTGCAGCCGCTGCACGAGGCGCGCACGGGCGGCTTCCTCATCGCCCGCCACGAGGTGACGTACGCCGACTGGCTGCGCTTCCTGCGCGAGCTGCCCCCCGCCGAGCGCGAGCTGCGCCGGCCGCGAGTCCAGCACTTCAACGGGAGCGTCGAGCTCACGGAGCTGCCCGGTGGGCAGTGGCAGCTGCTGCTGAAGCCGCGGAACCACACCTTCCTCGCGCGCGAGGGCGAGCGGGTGCGCTACCCGGAGCGCACGCGGTTCGTGGAGCAGGACTGGCTGCGCTTCCCCGTGTCCGGCATCTCCTGGGACGATGCCCGGGCCTACGTGGCGTGGCTCTCGCGCACGGGGAAGCTGCCCGGGGCGCGCCTGTGCGAAATCTACGAGTGGGAGCGGGCCGCCCGCGGTGCGGACGCGCGCATCTACCCCCACGGCTACGAGCTCGGGCCCGAGGACGCCAACTTCGATCGTGCCTACGGGCAGAAGAACCTGGCCTTTGGCCCCGACGAGGTGGGCAGCCACCCCGCCTCCGACAGTCCCTTCGGCGTCTCGGACCTCTCCGGCAACGTCTGGGAATGGGTGCACCTGAACGCCATGCCGGACTCGACCTTCTACTCGGGCGGCAGCTACTACCAGAGCTTCATGGACGCCCGGAGCAACAACCACTACACCAACCGCGATCCCTCGCTGCGCACGCCGCTCGTCGGCCTGCGCGTCTGCGCGGATCCACCCGTCCCCGACCCGGCTCTTTGAGTTTCCGTTTCCAGCTGCCCTGGCAAGGCCCTTGCTAGAGGACAGCGGGAAAGCGGGCGCGAGGCGCTCGGGGAGGAAGGATCCATGGAGTTGGGGACGCGAAGGAAGCAGCGGGTAGGGGCGACGTTCCTCGGCGGCATGCTGGCTCTCTTCGCCACCACGGCCTGGGCGCAGACGGGGGGCTATCAGAGCGATCAGGGGACGCACCTGCACGGCACGATGGACCGGCAGTTCGAGCCCGTCACGCTGCTGCTGAGCAGCGCGAGGTATCAGGGCGTCGGCTTCCAGCAGGTGGAGATCGATCGCGGCGAGCTCGTGGGGACGTGGCAGGGGAGCCTCAGGAGGGGGGATCAGTTCAGGAACGTGAGCTTCTCCGCGGAGGTGGGGGACCAGCTGGTGACGTTCAAGATCGTCGCGGCACAGCGGCACGCCAACGTCTACACGGACGTCGAGTCGAGCACCGTCTGGGAGTACCAGGTGGAATGGAGCTCGCCGGCGCGGACCGGGAATCTGTGCCCGAAGGGGTCGTGGGCGCTGGTGCTGCCCGGCCGCTGGAAGACGGTGAAGGCGGGGGAGACGAACGTGAACGCGGCGGATCCGGACGCGCGGATGAACGTGCTCATCTACACGCAGCCGGATGCGTTCTCCTTCGCCTGCCGGCCGGTGAGGAGTGGGAGGGAGACGCGGTTCATCGGGGGAGGGGTGGCGGCCAAGTGCGTGGATTGGGGTTATGCACCGTGGCTGAGCGCGGATCCGATGCCGCGCGGGGCGCCGGTGGTTCCGGCGACGTCGATCGTCGAGGCCTTCGAGTACCACGCGGCCTGCACGGCGATGGCCATGGCGGACTACTGCGGGGAGGGCACGCCCAATACCCTCCATGGAACGCCGCTCATCATGTTCAACAAGGGGAACGTGGAGACGCAGGTGGAGCCGGAGGATCCGCTCACGAAGTACGTCTCGGCGGGCCCCTTCGGAGCGGATCGTGACTTCTTCTTCGAGTCGGCGTGGACGGCGACGCCGGTGTATGTCTCCGACCCCACGGGCGAGAGCAGGGCGGTGCAGGGCAAGGCGCTGTGTCTGACGAAGAAGCGTTGGTCCACGCTGAAGTATGGCGGCTCGTGTTCCTACAGCCTGCCGGATCCGCGCCAGCGCGAGCACGAGCCGTTCTTCTGCGAGCAGCTCTCGGCGGACGAGCTGATCGGCAAGGGCTCGAGGTTGTTCTCCTATTCGACGTACATCGATAAGGGGCTCTATCGATTCAAGAAATCGCAGACGAACCAATTCCTCACCACGGCCCTGGCGGCCACGGCGCCGAACGGCGACGGGTACGTGCCCCAGGTGGAAGACGCGGAGGAGTACGTGTTGGATCTGCCGCATGTCCAGTCCTTCGAGGGGAACATCCTCGGCCCGAATGTGCCGCACACGTTCCCGGTGCTGCAATCCACGCAGCCGTTGCTGCGCTACCGCTCCACCTCCGGGAAAGGCTTCCTCTCGCTGGTGATGGGGGTGCAGGTGCCCGAGGGCTATGAGCCCGATGGTATCGACAACCTCGAGGGCTATGTCTATGTGGGGCCGAATGCATCCATGACGACGCCCGTGCTCTCGCTGTGGTACCGGCAGAAGGACGAGGCCTACGCGACGTCCACGCGGGACCTGAGCGCATGGGACTATACGCTGGTCGAGCAGATGGGCTACCTGCCCTCGATGAACGAATACGCCCGGATGCCGTAGCGCCGGGCCCGCGTCATCATCCATCCTGAATTGCGAGCACCTCATGTACAATGGGCCTCTGAGCTCGAGGAGACCCACTCGATGTCCTCTATTTTCAGTGCGTACCGCACTCAGCAGTGGAGCCCGCACCGGATGCTGGCGGTCACCTTACTCGTGTGCCTGGCGGTGCTCGTTGCGGTGTTCGTGTGGGAGCTCACCGAATGCACGCCCTCTGAAGTACACCCTGACGGCTCGTTCACCCTTCGTGAATGCTACTAAAGGATGACCTCCATATCCCGGGCTGATGGGAATTGAATGACAGCGGAGAGCGGTGAATCCATGCAAGGGAGTTGCGAGGGCATTGGCCTCGGAGGGTGATTGCTCGGGCACGTTCTTCTGGGACGACCATCCGGCCCGCTGGGTCTTCGCGGGCGTCCGCAAGATCATCAAGTGTGACGATGATCCACTCGAGGAAGGTGTCGAGGTCACCTACTCCCAGTTCCAGCTCAAAGGAGAGGACGACCTCGAGAAGCTGGTAGCGGGAGAACCGGTAGGGCTTGTCTATGAAGAGTAATGGCTCGCGAGGACTTGCCCTGGTGATGTGGCTCTTCCGCTCTTCGCTTGGTTCAGCGGCGGTGCGCAGGCGAGCCCATCGGCAAGGCTGTCGGTGGCGGCATGGCCGCCGATGCCGTCATCTGCACGGGCGCATCCGGAAGAGGGGTCGCCCACCATGCGACGGCTGTGCCGCGCCAGTTTCGGGTCAGTAGACGATGCAGTCGAACTTCTCGATGACAGCCCGGAGCTCTTCGAGTGTGGCCTCGAGCCGTTCAGCCAAAATGGGGGCGTAGTAGGTCAGGGCCTTGGTACGAGGCGGATGGGTGTGGAGATCATCCACGATGACATCGCCGACCAGGCCCGGCCACTTGACGCTGCGCATCTCGCGGGCTCGACCAATGGGGTCCAGGATGGTGAAGCAGGGCCACTTGGGAAAGCGAATAGTGGAAGGGTCAGAACCCATGATTCGGCAAGCGTCCAATCGGGCCTCGGAGAAGTCGCAGTCCTCAATGGAACCGGACTCATACCCCGGCAGGCTGCTGTATTCAGGCCAGTGCCCGAAATCACACCCAGTCAGGCGCCCCTTGAACCGGCAGCCCTTCAGGGACGCGGCTACCCACGCTTGGTGGTTCTTCAACTCCTGCTTCACCTCGAAGGTGCAGTCGATGAAACGCGCGCCGGTCAGAAACACGTTCCTGCCGGAAACCTTCAGGACGATGGTGCAGTTGCGCAGCGTCAGTCCGTGGCCAAGGAAATAAAGCGAGCCCTTGTCCGTCAGCTCCAACCGCTCGTTTTCGATTTCCCGGCCCTCGTAGAAGACCTTGTTGTAGAGCATCCGTTGCCTTCTCAGAAGGTGAGCATCCGAAAGAACTCGCCCGCCATGCGCCTGCCATGCCGCGCCAGATTCGAGTCTGTGCCGGAGAGAATCTCGTACTTGTAGCCTCCGGGGACCTCCACATCGACTCCCTTGCTCCGGCTGAAGTTGTAGAGGTGTTGGAACTGTTCGCGCACCCTATTTTCCACGAAACGCCCCCGGGCCTCGCGCTCCAGCAACCTTGCCAGCCAGTACTCGCCTTTCCTCTGAGCCTCGGCGATGGCCCTTTTTTCGGCGCCAGAGAGCCACTGGGATCCCCACTCGTTAGCGGCCCGGGTGACGGCCTCTTGGAGCATGTCGCCCACCTTGTCTTCAGCGGGAATGTCCGCAGCCGACTTGCCGCGCGGTAGATGCCAGCGCTGGCCGTCGCTAAGTTCCACCTGCCGGTTGCCGCCCCGGTGGCGGATGACGGTTTCGGAGCCGTGCTCCCCAGGGACCCGTGCGCTCGCGCCCGAGCCCTTCTTGAGCATCACCACGGCCATGGGGCCCTGCGGAGACGTGGCTACCGTTTCCGCCGCCGCTACGGCCTTGGCCAGGGCCCCCTCCATCGCGAGCGCCGCCTCCGTCACCTCCAGGCGCCCCATGACGGCGGCCCCACCCTGAGCCTCGAATTGTGCCCCCGCGAGGTTGAATCTCGGAAGTGACTTCACCCGCGGCAGTACCTGTCCCAGTGTGTGCCCGCTGAGGGTAGCCACGGCGAGAATCATGGCCCGGGCGGCGTCCTCGCCCAGCACCGTGCCGAATGCCTCACCGGCTGCGCGCAGCTCCTCGAAGGTGGTGGCGTGGTTCGCCGTGTCGGCCATGCGGGCCCAGCCGTCCATGAGCCCGTACACCGTCTCAAGGCCCAGGTAGCCCACCAGGAGGAGGGTCATGCCGGCGGCAATGGCCTTGGTCGTCGGCTCGGGCACCACCCACATCATGCAGTACAGAGCCACCGTCCAGACGACCATGGCCACGAGAGCCTGCACGCTGAACAGCTCTCGCTTGAGGGCGTCGCGCGTCTCGTCGAGCACCGAGCCAAAGGCCAGGGCCAGGGCGAACGCCCGCCGTTCATCCGCGCGAAGGTAGGGCCCATCGTCCAGCAGGCCCAGGCAGTCGCCCCCACCCTGGCGCTCACACCATTGGAAGTATTTCTCCTTGAGGGCTTCTTCTGCCTGGGGAGTGAGGGCAACAGGACCCTCCTGGCGCTCGGGTATCCAGGTGAGGGCCTCGCCGCGGTGGTGCTCCAGCTTCCAGTAGCCCGTCACGGCCACCATCGGGGCGTCTGGCTGCGTCGCCATGAGGTTCAGCAACTCGTGGGCGGCCTGCCGTGGCGTCTTCGCGCCTGGCCCCGCGTCACGGGAGAGGCGCAGGAAGGCCTGCTGGAACTCGGCCCTGGGGATGGGCACTGGCCGCGTGGCGACGGCACCAGGCTCCATGAAGTCCACGACGTACACAGTGGCCGACTCGAGCCCGGGCTCCACCGTGGCGGCCACACGCTCCATGGGTGCTGGTGAGGGCGTGAGCGAGTTGTGGCGGTAGCCAGCAAGGAGGCTGCCAGGGGGAGTGCCCGTAGCACACGCGAACTGGAAGAGGACAATGAGGGCCCAGGCGCGAGAGCAAGGGCCCAGACGTGCGCCCGTAGGGCGAGCGCCAGGATGACGGGTGGACACGGCGCACCTCTGGAGGCGACGCGGCGTGCCATCCGTCGCTCCGGAATTACACGGGAAGGCGGGTTGGCCCGTCAAGCTGTAGACGCGCTCCTTACGAGGGCATTTCGTACCCTACCGGAGTTTCGCTGGCTCAAGATCACCGGCGAGGATCGCAATGCCAACTTCTGGCTCACACCGGACTTCCGATTGGAGGTTTCCAATCGGGCCCTGATAGAAGCCGCCGAGGACGGGTCTCCGCACGGGCCGGAGTGAAGCGACGCGCTACTCGGAGCCTCCTCGAGTTGCACAACGAGAACGCGGGGAACCCCATCCCACCGGAGACCCTGTCGAACCTCTTCGAGCCCTACCGGCGGGGACCGGAGGCCGGTGCGTGTCAGGGCAGCCTTGGTCCGGGGCTCTTCATCACCCGGCAGATCGCCCTCGCCCATGGCGGGAGCATCCATGTACGTTCCACGCTGGAAGAGGGCACCACCTTCACCGTGCGCCTGCCACGGCATGAGGGCCAGAGGTAACGCCACCCTGGAGAGCGGTGAATCCATGCCAGGTTCGCGGTGCACGCCGTCATGAGGGTCGGCTTCAGAGGGGACCTGTCCCAATGTACGGTGACTGCGACCTGCTGTGCTCGGAGGAGGACGGGGCGTTGCGGCCGGGCACCTACGCCTCTCTGGGACTGACCGTGGATGATGCACGCTGAGGCCCGGGCGAACAGGTGGGCGGCGCTACTGCTGGGGGCCGCGTTGCTGACTACCGGCTGCGTCACGCTGGCACCGCGACCCGGTGGAAGACACCCCGAGGGTCCGCGTACTCTCTCCCTCGGTGCCCCCTCCGCTCTCGCATCCACCGCGTCGGCAGAGGAGGAGTGGCTGCACCGCAGCAGAAGCACCCGGGGGTTGGGCTGGGACGCTGCTCTGGCGAGTGTTACCCAAGGCCCACCCTCCTGCGGAGGTGAGGCCGTGCCCCCAGGCTGGCCCGACTTCTCCTCCGGAAACGCGGAGGCGCTCCTCGCTCCCTTCCTCACGTGCACCTCGCCCGCGGAATTCCTCGCGCTGCAGGAGCGCGTGGACATGCCCCGGCTGGTGGAGGCCTTGGATGACTGGCGCGCCGTACGGCTCGGGGCCCAGGGCACACCGCGCGAGGATGCCGCCCGCCTCCTCAACCGCAAGCGTGCTTCCTTCCTCGTGAATGCCCTCGAGAACCATGGAGCCGTCAGGGCCCAGGTGCTCGCCCTCTTCACCGTCAACTCGGCCCATGACGATGACTTGAGGGAGATGCTCTTCCTGCTGGCCCAGGACAAGCGGCTGGAGGAGATACTCGCGGTCCTGCCCGCCTTCCAAACCGCACTGGAAAGGAGAGGCCTGAAACCCACGGCCCGTCCGGACCGGGACTTTGAAATGAGCGATGTGGGCCGAGGCTTTGCCCGTGCTGGCAGGGACGCGCTCTCCAGCTCTCCCATGCGTGGTGATGGGGCGGCCTTCGCCTTCTCCACGATACGAAGCCAGCTGCCACCGGACTACCAGGAGGCTCTCGACGAGGCGGAGAAAAGGTGGGCGGAGCAGCACTTCTCGGCCGGCAACGTGGTGCTGGGCGGCTTGGACCAGCTCACCTTCGGCGTGCCGCTGGGCTTCTACGGTTTGCTGGCCAGCACGGGCCATGGCGCGCATTCGCTGGCGCGGGGAAGGTACGAGCAGGCCACGCGCGAGCTGGCGCCGGCGGCGCTGCTGGTGGCCCTCTACGCGGGAGGAAAGGGCATGCGCTCCCTCTCCGAGGCCCGAGGTGCACCGGGCATGGGGAGACAACTCCTCACCGGCTTCGAGGCGATGGAGCTGCGACTGCGGGCCCTCGAGCACACGGCGCGGCAGTTGGAAGGGCTGCTGGGCGTGGATGGCCTGCGGGAACTGGCCCGCTACCTACGAGCCAGCCGGGAGGCGAGCCGCTTCGTCGCCGTGGGGGGAGTGGATGCCGCCCTGGCGCTGTATGAGTCCCGGGGGAGTGTGGCCAAGGCACGGCCGTTGATGTCCAGGGCCAGGCCCGGGGCCTCGGGCACCTCCTCCCCCAAGGAGGTGCGTGGCACCGAGCGCCCGGGCAGCCTGGTCTCGCTGGTAGACGAGGGGACCGGCCATACGCGGGAGGTGGTGGAAGCAAAGCTCTCGGCGTTGGAGCTCGAGTCCACGGGCCCGCGCCTGCCCAGAGACGTGAGCATGCTGGAGAAGCAGCGTCCCTCTCTCGACGCCCCGCCACCCGGGGCCCGGGGCAACCCGCGCTGGCCCGAGTACGTCGAGTATTACGAGAAGCGCCTGGGTGAGGTGAAGGAGCGCAAGGCGGCCAAGGGCCCCCTGCCGTGGGAGGCCTATGAGCAGATGCGAGGGTGGTTCGCCCGAGGGCTGGCCTTCGAGCGCGTCATGGTGAAGCGGCTGGAAGCCGACGCGCAGCTGCCACGCGAGCAGCGCCGCTTCCTCGGCGACTTCGCCAGGCCCCGCATCGAGACGAACGTGGGCGTGAGCAAGCCGGGCTCCGGCCTGCGCTTCGCGGACGTGCTCGTCATCGAAGAGGGCGAGCTCGCCGGACGGCCACGTCGGGTGGAGACGTTCAGCTTCAAGAGCCGGGACCTCTCGGGGTTGAGAGAGACGGCACTGGAGGCACAGATGATTGCCGATGCGAAGGAGGCTCTACGCAATTACGGCGAGACGCTGGACATCCGCCGAGAATCCCTCCAGCCCCTTCTCCCGGGAGGCAGTGAGGTGCGGGTTCCGAGGGTTCGCCTCGTCTACGAGGGTGGCAAACTCCAACCTACGAATCCAGACTACTTGGATGCAGCCATGGAAAAAACCAGGAGTCAGGTTCCGGAAGTAGAGGTGCTGTTCCAATGAAAGTACTGGAGTTTCACGGCGAGAAGAGCGAGGACCACCTTGGGCTCATCTTCAAGGGCGCCATGAATCCACAGGCCGCACTGACAAGTGAACTAGAGCCTTTCCTTGAAGCGCTGGAGGAGTATGCAGGCGGGTGGATGCCGGATGTCATCACCGGCAAGCGCCAACGCAAATACGCTCGCGACGCCATTTGGAAGGCACTGGAAGAGCGGCGCGATGGGAACAGCACGGCCATCGGACTCTATCGGACGAAGTGGCCCGCGCTAGACAGCCGGCTTTGGCTGTGGCTCCCACCGCGGGCTCCCGAACTGGACATCATCATCAAGGTGAAGCCTCTCTCTTTCTTCGCTGAGGCGCGGCTCTGCCAGGGTTTCGTGGAGATGGTGCGCGCCTGGGCCTCCCGCTATCCGGTCACTCATGCGAGGGCCCACAGCGCTGATGACGCGCAGTTGGCGGGTTCCCCCCGCTTCGGCCGCGATCAGCAGACCTCCATTCGAGACGGGTTCGACGAAATCTACGAGGTCTTCTGGCTCAACGTCTTCGGTCCCAAGCTGGTGGAAACGGTGGGTCGCGAGCGCATGCTGTCCACGCCAGCCCACCGGGTGGAGGAACTTCCAAACGGCTCCGTCCTCCTGGTGACGTGGCCCACCGCTGCCGACTTCGCCAGCGACGAGGCGCGCCAGGCCCAGGCTCGTGCCCACGTCCACCTCCGCCCTGATCTGGACTTCGACACCGTGCTGCGCACCCTGCGCGAGCGCAGTGCTACGCTCGCTCCCGTGGAGCCCCGCTTCCACCCGGACGTAGCGCCTCTCCTCTCGCGCGTGGTGGAGCGCGTCGCCAGTCACGAGCGCCAGCGCAAGATCGCCGAATTGAACGCCTGGCAGCCACCCGAGCCCGAGGAGTGGCGCCCCGCCGAGTCCGCCCTGCCTCCGGACGTGGACGCCCCGGAGCGTGCTCGCGAGCATTACGGCGACCTCGCCGAGCGCCTCGTGGCCCTGTTGCACACGAAGGTGCCCTCCGTCTTCCAGGCGACGCCCGAGTCCCTCACGGACGTCGATTCCTACTTCTGGCGCGAGGAGTTCCCGACGAGCCGCCCGCGGGAAGTCATTGACGAGCGCGCCGTGCCAGCCATTGGCGCATACCTGGGCGAGGTGCTGGTGCGCAACCTCGGCGGCCAGTGGATTCCGCGCCAGAAGTTGGAGGAGGCCCAGGTGCTCGTAGGCAACCGTGTGTGGTTTCCTTTTGCCCGAGCTCACCATTACATGCGCTCGTGTCAGGCGTTGCTGGACTACTCCCTCACCCAACTCTATTGCGTGGCCGAGCGGCACCGGGGCTGATGTTGCTCATGCGGAGTTACTCGTAGTCGACCTCGGAGCCTCCCGAGGTGTTCACCTGGGCCTTCTCGGGCTTGTGCGCGGCCTTCAGCGTCGAGCCTCCGGACAGCGAGCCCGTCAGGCTCCTCTCAGGAGAAGCCTCGACGTGAGTACCGCCGCTCGCCGACACATCGAGTGACTCGGTCTGCACCTTCCGGGCCTTGATGACCGAGCCCCCGCTTCCCTCCACGCGCATCTCTCCCGTCTGTCCCTTCAGCGACACCTCGCAGCCCCCACTCGCCGCGACGTCGAGCTTCCTCGTGTCCAGGCCGGTGACCTCGATCTCACTGCCCCCGCTCGCCGACACCTCGAAGCTGCTCGCCGCCGTGGCCTCGGCCTTCACGTGCGCGCCTCCGCTGGCGGACACGCTCTCCACGCGCGGATTGGTGACGTAGAGGCGCACCTTCTTCATCCCCCGCGAGAAGAGCGAGCCCCGATCCACCTGCGTCGTCAGCACCCCGTCCTCGACCACCAGCTTCACCCGGGCCAGATCCTCCGAGCGGCCCTCGAGCCGCACCGACTTGGGACCCGGCTTCACCTCCGCGTGGATGCCGTGGGTCACCGCCACGCCCCGGAAGTCGGGAACCTCGATCTGCCCCTTGGGCGAGTCGGCGGCGGGGGCCTGCGCGAAGGCCGGCGCGGACACCAGGAGGGCGACGGGGAGGAGCAGAGTGCGGAGCAGCATCTGGGCGGACCTCGGGAAGGAGGAGGCGCGGGGCCTCGTGTCCTCCAAGGTACGCACCGGGGCCGGGGGCGATTGCACCCGGGCCGCCCGGCCGCTCACTCCCGGGCGGGCTTCCCCATCGAGACGCGGAGGGAGGTGAGCTCCTTCGGATTGATCTCCACCGGGACCTTCTGCGACTTCCCGTCGGGACCCACCAGCCGCAGCGTGTGCTTGCCCGAGGGGAGGGCCACGCGGAAGAGCGGCGTCTCGCCCAGCAGGCGGTTGCCCAGGTACACCTTGGCGTATTGATCGGAAGTGAGCGTGAGGCTGCCCGTCTCACCAGACGATTCGGCCGCGCCCGCGCGCTCCCGCTCCATCGCCTCCCACGCCCGCTCCGCCTCGTTGGCGTTCGTCACCTGCTCGGGAGCGTTCTCCACGTCCGCGGAGGCTTTCTTGCGGCGGGACGGCGCCGCCACCTTGCCGCGCTTCGCCGGCTGCTCGGGCTCGGGAGACCCGGCCTGGGCGGCCTCGGGTGCACCGGCCTGACCGTCCGTCGCGCTCGCGTCCGGGGGCGGGGGCGCATCGGTGGGAACGGCCTCGTTCTCCGCCTCGGCCTGGCCCGCGTCGGCGGCGGCCACTTCCGTGGAGGTGGGCACCCCGGGGGTGTCCGGGGTCTCCGATGTGGCGCTCGAAGGAGCCGCCTGCGCGGCCGGGTCGGCCGGAGGCATGTCGCCCATGCCACTCTGGGGCGCTGGAGCGGAGTCCCCGGTGCTGGCTTGCGCGGCCTTCGGAGCGGGAGGCGGAGGAGGGGCCTCGGACAAGAGCCCTCCGTCCAGCCGCAGTGCGACCAGGGCCGCTCCCGCGCCCAGGAGGATCGCGAGCAGCAGCGTGGCCACGAGCACACCCCGGCGTGAGGATGGGGGCTCTCGCGTTGACGGGCTCGGAGCGGCGGTCTCCTGCTCCTGGGGTCCGCTCACCTCTCGGTTGGGCGAGGTGCGCTCCTCGGTCTCCTCGTTCCCGGGCTCGGCCGGAGCCGGCCACGCGGACAGGGGTGACATCAGGGCGGGGACGGTGGGGTACTCGGGTGCGTCCTCGTCGTCCTCGGACTCCACCCGGCGTGCCTCGAACCCCATCGGGCGCGGCTTCGCGGCCGTGGGGAGCCTCAGGGCGGGGACGGTGGGGTACTCGGGTGCGTCCTCGTCGTCCTCGAGCTCCACCTGGCGCGGAGGGGCCGGTGGCGGGCGCGAGACGGGCGGGGAGGGCTGCTCCGGCGCGGAGGACCTGGGCTGTCCGAGGGAATGAACGGGCTGGGTGACGGCGTCCAGGTGCGACAGCGAGGGCTCGAGGGCGCGAACCGGCTGGGTGACGGCGTCCAGGTGCGACAGCGAGGGCCGGCGGGTCGGACGCGCGGGGCCGCCTCCGGAGGCGGCCCCGGGGTCCAGGGTGATGGGCTGCTCGCTGGCGCGGCGTGGCGGCCGCATGACGGCCGTCTTGAGCTCCGGCTCCACCGGCTCCTTCACCGCGGGAGGGGCGTCGGTGCGGCTCAGGCTGCGCGGGCGCGCGGGAGACGGCTCGGGGGCCGTGGTCCGCGAGGGCTCCGGTGGAGGGGGCTGGCGGCCCGAGGTGCGCGCCGGCGCGCGGGGCGCGGGCAGCACCGGCCGGTTCAGGCCCGGCGTCTCCTCGGGAGGCATCCCGGCCGGAGGCTGGGGCGGGGCGGCGATCCGGGTGACCTCGTCCGGAGGGGCAATGGGCGCCAGGGACTTCGTGGCCGGGTAGGGGACGACGTCCGTGTGATCGGACCCGGGCGCGGGCACGGGGAAGTTGGGCGCGGAGATGACGGGGACGCGCCCCGCGGTGGAGGCGCGCGGGGGAGCGGCCGCACCGGGCGGAGGCGTCGCGGCGATGGGCGTGCGGGTCCTCGGGGCGGCGACGCCGGGCGAGGGCGCCAAAGGCGCGGTGGGCACCGGAGGCGGTGTGGAGGGCGTCTCCCTGTCCGAGAAGAGCTGCGCGAGCTTCACCTCGCCCGTGCCCCCCATGGCGGCCCGCCCGCTGGCGAGCAGCTGGCGCGTCTGCTCGCGGCGCTCGGCGAAGAGGCGCCGCAGCAGCTCGCCGCTGCGCTCGGGCAACCAGATGAGCGGATTGACGGCGCGCTCCAACTCGCGGGCGAACTCCAGCGTGCTGGCGTACCGGTCCTCGCGCTGGCGCGCGAGCGCCTTGAGCACGATGGCATCCAGCTCGGGGGGGATGGCCTTGTTGGTGCGCGAGGGCTCGGCGATGGGGCCGTTGAGCACGGCGTTCCACACCGCCGAGGGCACCTTGCCGGGGAAGAGCCGCATGCCGGTGAGGCACTCGTGCAGCACCACGCCCAGGCTGAACAAGTCACTGCGCGCATCCAACGGCTCGCCCAGGATCTGCTCCGGGGACATGTACCCGTTGGTGCCCTTCACCATGCCCACCTGGGTGCGGTGGGCGCCGGCCAGGTTCTTGGCGATGCCGAAGTCCAGCAGCTTGGTGACGCCCTCGTACGTCACCATGATGTTCTTCTCGGCCACGTCGCGGTGGATGACGGGCGAGGGCTGGCCGAGCGCGTCCGTGAAGGTGTGCGCGTAGTGCAGCGCGAGCGCGGTGTCGCGCACGGCGGCCAGGCCGAAGCCGATGGGCATGGGCTCGTCGGCGACGCGGCAGGCGCGGGCCACCTCCAGCAGCGTGGCGCCGGGGACGAACTCCATGGCGAGGAAGAGCTCTCCCTGGGCCACGTCCAGATCGAACACCTGGGCGATGTGGGGGTGGTTGAAGGCCGCGGTGACCTTGGCCTCGTCCAGGAACATCCGGACGAACTCCTCCTGGCCCTGGATGTCCGGGAGGATCTTCTTGAGCACCACGGGCTTGTGGAAGCCGGCCAGGCCGCGCTTGGACG
The DNA here is from genome assembly GCF_024623785.1 of Archangium lipolyticum. Taxonomy (NCBI): domain Bacteria; kingdom Pseudomonadati; phylum Myxococcota; class Myxococcia; order Myxococcales; family Archangiaceae; genus Archangium; species Archangium lipolyticum. The sequence continues at coordinate 83,488 of NZ_JANKBZ010000039.1, read as the reverse complement.
CGAGGAAGATCTCCGCCATCCCGCCGGTGGACAGGCGGCAGAGCACCTCATAGTTGCCCATCTGCCTGCCGCGCACATCGTCCGGCGCGAGGGGTTGCCTTGGCCCAGCCATTCGAGAGGGACGAGCTTACATGGCGGGCGGCCCCGAGTCGAAAGCCACCGTCGTGATTTTCGAGTGAGGGTGCAACGGGAGCGGATTCCACCGGGATTCTCGGGGGGTTGGAAAGGAGCGAGCCCTGCGCACGGGGAGTGGAGGGGGCAATCCCGACCGGGTGCACGGGGAGTGTGTTCACTGTCGTCCGTGAACGGATGACGCGATGGGTCCGCAACGCTTCCACGGATCCGACCCCCCGGTGCGGCTGCAACCCCCGAGGCGTGTGTCCACATTGGCGGAACGGAAGGCCAGCCCGATGGCCGTCAAGATGGTGGCGATAAAAACTTTCATGGCTCGAGTAACTCGGCTCTCCAGGACGGACGGAGTACCCATGGCGACGGAGAAGGCGGACGTCACGCGCGCCCGAGAGAGCATCCTGGGCTACCGCATGGGACCAGGGCTGCGGGCGGAGGCGGCGTTGGAGGGGGAGCAGCCGGTGGCGAGGCTGGTGCAGCTGTCGCCGGAGGACCTGACGTTGAGTCTGTCGAGGCCGACGGTGCTGAGGCCGGGGCAGACGGCGAACGTGGTGTTGGGGATGGGAGGGAAGGTGACGTCGTTGAGGGCGCAAGTGACGAACGTGCACGTGCCAGGGCCGGAGGCGCCGCCGGAGTTGAGCTTGCGCTTCGTGGCGCCGCCGCTGGACCAGGGCCGGCACATCGTGTCGGTGCTGGAGGGGATGAGGGACAAGGGCGAGGTGGAGATGCCCCGCTCGAGGCCCATCTGGCGGGAGCGGATCACGAGGGCGGATCGCATCTGCCGCATCTTCGAGGCGTTGACGGCGAGGCGGTGCCGGGGCAGGGCGCGCGCGAGCACGGGGGACGTGGAGCTGGTGGCGGCGCTGTATGACAAATACGACGGGCGGGTGGCGTGGGAGGTGACGGGGGTGTTGCCGCCGGTGCCCTTCACGCTGGAGCTGTTCGGCTACAGCTCGGTGCTGCACTTCCAGGTGGAGCACGCGACATACGAGGACGGGCTGTGGAGCGTGCCGTTGCCGAAGGAGCTGGTGCGCTACCGGCACCGGTGGCTGCGGAGGGCACCGGCGTGGGGCGGGTGCGCGGTGCGCTTCCATCATCCGTTGTGGCCGCAGGTGCGGGTGGAGCGGGAGCTGGCGGAGCTGTCGTACGACGGGCTGTCGTTCTGCACGAATCCGGGCGAGGACGTGATGTACCCGGGGCTGGTGCTGCCGGAGATCGAAGTGGGGATGCCGGGGCGGGAGCCGGTGCGGCTGAAGGCGGAGGTGCGCAGCATCACGGGCTCGGCGGTGGCGAGGCGCTGCGGGATGTCGGTGGTGCCGGTGACGTCGGAAGAGGCGGTGCGCTGGCGGAGCCTGGTGGAGGAGCAGAGCCACCCGAACACGCGGGTGACGGGGGAGTGGAACCAGGGGACGTGGGATTTGTTCGAGCGCTCGGGGTACTTCCGGCTGTCGGGGAAGAGCCCGGCGGACTTCGAGCGGATGCAGGCGGAGTACCGGGAGGCGCACGAGCGGCTGGAGAGGAATCCGCGGCTGGGCTACCGGGTGGTGAGGCCGATGCCCGGGGGCGAGGCGGTGGAGGCGAGCCTGTCGTGGCTGAAGCCGTACTCGGGGAGCTGGCTGGGGCACCAGCTGGCGAGACACCAGCCGGGGAACGAGCGGACGCGGGGGACGGCGCGCGAGGCGCTGCGGGACATCTATCTGAGGGGCTTCGAGCCGGCGCAGATGGATCCGGAGGTGAAGTGGTTCCTGGCGTACTGCGAGGCGCACGTGAGGTGGGTGCGCTTCACGGCGTTCGACTTCGCGGAGTGGTACCAGCACACGGGGAAGGCGTGCATGGTGCCGTTCCGGTTCATGGAGGCGGACGCGCGGCGGGAGTGGGAGCTGCCGGAGGGTTTCACGCTGGGGGCGCCGACGGAGGAGGAGAAGGAGGCCTTCTTCGAGCGGGTGAGGGAGACGAGGCCGGAGGCGTACCGGGAGGCGCTGGATCTGGTGCCGGAGCGGTTCGAGCTGACGGAGCTGAAGAGGAAGTGGAACGAGGCGGGGCTGAAGAGGGAGCGGGACGTGCTGGTGGCGCGCAAGGATGGGCGTGCACTGGCGGTGGGGGTGCTGGAGACGGCGCATCCGGGGCTGAACCTGTTCCACGTGCTGGACGGACTGCGGATCGTGCCGTTGGTGGACGAGGCCTCGGCGGAGGGGCAGGAGGCGATGCTGGCGTTGCTGGCGGGGGCGGCGGAGTGGTACCGGCAGCGGGGGCTGGACGTGTTCGTGCACTACGTGGAGACGGAGCACACGGGCTACACGGAGAGGGCGAAGCTGGCGGACTTGGGAGAAGGGAGGATCTGGATCCTCTCGGCGCAACTGTTGCCGGACTTCATCGAGCACCTGTACGAGGCGACGACGCCGAGGGGAGATCTCTAACCCATCGCTTAATCACTCCCAAAACCCCTCTCCCTCTGGGAGAGGGACGGGGTGAGGGTATAAAGCATCAGTATTTCAACCCAGGAATGAGACCGCCGTGGGTCCACTGGCGGCCGTGGGCGCTGAAGATACCGACGCCGTACTTGGAGCCCATGGCCTCGATGGTGCGGCCGTCGCCGAGACTGATGGCGACATGTCCTGGGCGAAAAAGCAGGGCGCCGCGAGTGCGGAGGGCCTGATCGACGGAGATCTCCCTACCCGCGCGCTGGATATGCGGGAGCTGGTTCATGGTTCCATCGGGGAAGGAGACGCCGACCTGGTGGGCGGCCCACTGCACGAGCTCGGAGCAGTCGAATTGCCTGGGGTTGGGATCATCCAGGCGGGCCTCGACGCCGAAGACGTAGCGATCGCCGGCCTGGGCGAGGGCCTTCTGGACGAAGGCCTCGGCGGTGGTGCCAGAGGAGCCCGGGGGAGGAAGAGGCAGCGTCGGGCTCATGGAGGCAGAGCCCTCGAGCTGACCCCACACCTGGGGACCGGCGATGCCATCCACGGTGATCCTGCGAGCGCGTTGAAAGGCCTCCACGGCGGCTTTCGTGGTGGGGCCGAAGACGCCGTCCACGCGGCCGGCGTTGAAGCCCTTGCCTTTGAGCAGGGTCTGGAGTTCGCGCACGGCTTCTCCGCGGGAGCCCAGCTGGAGGGTGGGCATGGAGGAGCGGGCGGACCGCGCCGCCTTGCGAGTGGAGGAGACAGGAGCAGCCATGGTGACAAACCTCGTGTGGGAAGGCGTGTCATGCCTTCTCTCGGGAGTTCTCTTCTCCCGGAGAGAAGGCCGTGTCTGTCTTTTGTGATGCGATGGCGCTCGGGCGCGTCAGGGGGTGAGGGAGCCTGGCTGCCGGGCAGACGGGTTCGCACCGAGCCCCACCAGCGCATCGGCGAGGCGGTCGATCTCCTCGCCCTCCAGGCCGGTGGAGGCGAGCTCCTCGCGCGCCTTGCGCCGCGTGTCGTCACGGTCCAGCCCTCCGGGGACGCGGGGCACGAGAGCACTGATGCGCGAGCTGATCCGCGCGAGCGCGGGCCGCAGCTCCTCATCGAGCGAGTGCACGGGCGCATCGGCCGGGGTGGGCGCGCGGAGCTGGAGCCGTTTGGCCGCGTCCATCTGCGCCTGGAAGAACGCGGTGAGCGCCTCGTCCGGAGGCGGGGGAACACCCAGGGCGGCCGCGGCCTTCTGGACCTCGGCCCGTGCGGCTTCCAGCACCCGGGCCTCCTGCGCGGGCACCTCGATGGGCTGGCCCTCGCGCTGCTTGGCCACGGCCACCAGGGGCATCAGCGACAGCCGCTCGGAGGTGGCGGAGAGCAGCGCATCCACCGGAGTCGCGGTGGGCCCGGTGGCACCGGGGCCCAGGTACCGCGCACGCAGCTCCCCGAGCGCGCCGCTCTCCTCCTGCCGCAGGAGCCACGTGTCCAGATCCGCGGCCAGCTCGGATTGCGAGGGGTCCACGTAGAGCGCCACCACGTCGCGGGTGAATGGGCCGACCAGCTCGAGGCCGGTGAGGCCCTCGGCCCAGCGGGGACCCTCGACGGTGTTGCTGAGGGCCGCGTCCGCCTGACCGGAGGCCACCGCCTCGCGCACCGCCGCGTTGTCGGGGATGGCGAGGATGCGCGCCTGTTGGAAGTGCGCACGTGCCACGCGCTCCAGGTGTCCGCCCCGGTTCACGGCCAGACGGAACTCGGGCCGGTCGAGTGCGCGCAGGAGCGCGAGCGGCTCCTCGGAGGCGCCACTCACGGGAGGAGGCGCCCAGTCGGGGCGGCGCAGGAGCAGCAGGGCGCCATTGCGCGCCACGGGGACGGTGTAGCGCCCGGTCAGCGAGCGCTCGGGCCGGACGGTGATGCCGCTGGTCGCCACGTCGAAGCGGTGGGCGCGCAGATCCGCCACCAGCTCCGGCCAGCGGAAGCGCACCCATTCGAGACGGAGTCCGCGCTCGGACGCATACGACTCCATGAGGGCGGCGTCGAAGCCGGAGGCCTGTCCCTCCTTCAGCGTGCTGAAGGGAGGGTAGTCGCCGCTCGTCCCCACGCGGAGGACCCGGGTCTCCCGCGAGGGAGGAGGCGCCTCGGGACGGGCCGCGCACGCGGCGAGCAGGGCCAGCATGGCGCCCGCGAGGAGGAGGCGGGCGCGCGCGAATCGGCGGAACACGTTCGGAGCGGAGCAGGGGTGCATGCCCCGACTCTGCCCCAGGGGCGTGCGAATCACCCAGCGGGAAGGGGGAGAGTCTGTGAAAGGCTTTTCACGGTGCGAGCGGAGTCAGTGAGGCGCGGCCACGTCGGTGGTGGGCAGGGGCGTCCCCGGGTCGCGCTTGCTCTTGGGGTAGAAGAGCCCGGCGGCGAAGGCGGCGATGGTGGCCGCGCAGATGATCCAGAAGTTGATGGACAGGCCGGCGCCGAGCGCGCCGCTCAGGGTCTGTAACATCTCCGAGGGCAGACCGCGGCCGTGCTCGGGGCCGAGCAGCTCGTTGGCGGCGGAGACGGGCACGCGCGGATCCTTCAGGAGGTGGGACACCAGCACGCCGCCCATCAACCCCACCCCGAGCGCCCCGCCGATGGTGCGGAAGAACATGTGGCTGGCGGTGGCCGCGCCGCGCAGCTCCCAGCCCACGCTGGTCTGCACGGCGATGAGCAGCGCGGTGGCGGTGAAGCCCAGGCCAATGCCGAACAGCCCCATGGCCAGCTCGGGCACGAGGATGGACGAGTGCGGGTTGAGGAACAGCGCCATCAGCCCCGTGCCCAGCACCGTCAGCCCCAGCCCTCCGACGATGAGCGGGCGGAACCCCGTCTTGAGCAACAGCCGCCCCGCCACGAGGCTCGCCACCGGCCAGCCGACGATCATCGGCGTAATCATCCCGCCCGCCAGCGTGGCCGAGCCACCCAGCACGCCCTGCACGTACAGGGGCACGTAGGTGGTGGCGCCGAACATCGCCGCGGAGAAGAGCGCGCCCGCCGCCGAGGAGATGACGATGGCGGGAATCTTGAAGAGGGACGGGGGGATGACGGGCTCGGGCGCCTTGCGCTCCACGAGCACGAAGGCGATGAGCAGCACCGCCGCCACCGGCAGCGCCAGCAGGTTGCGGCCGAGTCCCTGCACGCCGAAGAGCAACGCCACCACCCCGGCGGAGAGCAGCGCCGCGCCGGCGAAGTCCAGCTTCTGGGGCTTGCGCTGCACCTGCTCGTGGAAGAAGCCCAGCAGCAGGGCCATGGCTCCCACCCCCACGGGGACGTTGATGAAGAAGACCCAGTGCCAGGTGAGGTACTTCACGATGAGGCCACCGGTGAGCGGGCCCACCAGTCCGGCCAGTCCCCACACGCCGCTGAAGGCGCCCTGCACCTTCGCGCGCTGCTCCAGGGTGTAGATGTCTCCGATGATGGTGAGCGACACGGGCTGCATCGCTCCCGCGCCCAGGCCCTGCAGCGTCCGGAAGGCGATGAGCATGCTCATCGAGGTGGACAGGCCGCTGGCGATGGAGCCGATGAGGAAGAGGACGATGCCGAAGAGGAGGACCGGCTTGCGCCCGTAGAGGTCCGCCAGCTTGCCGAAGATGGGGACGGTGATGGTGGAGGACAGCATGTACGAGGTGAAGACCCAGGCGTAATGCTCGAGCCCGCCCAGCTCGCTCACCACCGTGGGCATGGCGGTGGAGACCACGGTCATCTCCAGGGCGGCCATGAAGAGGCACAGGGCAAGGGCGACGGTGGTCAGGGGGCGGTGGGTCGGTCGCATGCTGTCGATTCGGAGCTGGGAGATGGTGCTCTGCCTAACGGGTGGGAGCAGGGGCCGCCATCGTCAAGACGTGGGGATGGGGGGCCACGGCCTTGTCAGACCGCTCGCCATACTCGGTCCCCCCCAGGCCTCCTTCGGAGACCCGGGGAGGCGAAAATTCACGTATTCGTGACTTTTCCGTCACAAATCATGAAATTTTTGTTATACTGCTTGTCCGTTGATTGCGGCTCTGAGGGGTCCATCCCCTGAACGTCACGGGTCTGTCCTGAGGTGCGTGGAGCCAGTCAGCGGACGGAAGCGAATGAGTGATCCACGTCCTTGGGGGCAATGACCTCCAGGAACCGTTGCGCCAGCCACCCACAGGAAGTCATTCATGAAGGTAAAGATCGACGTCGTGGATTGGAAGCTGATCGGGGCCTGCAATCTCCGTTGCCTGCATTGCTACGGGCCGCCGAAGGAGGAGAAGGCCCTGGACAAGGAATCGCTCTTCGAGATCGTCGACAAATACCAGTCGATGGGCATCTCCTGGGTGGTGCTCACCGGCGGCGAACCGCTGATGGTGAAAGGCATTGATGAGGTGATGAGGCGGCTCAAGGCGGCCGGCATCCGCATCGCGCTCTCCACCAACACGACCTACTTCAAGCACCATCAAGAGGTCATCGAGGAGTGCGTCTCCTCGCTCAACATCCCGTTGGATGGCTCCACGGCGGAGATCCACGCGCTGTCGCGCAAGGACGAGCGCACCTTCAAGACCTTCTTCGACGTGCTGCGCCGCTATCAGACACACCCGGGCGCCAAGCCCTCCCTGTTGCGGGTGGGCACGGTGTACTCCAAGGCCACCATCGGGGACTTCGTCAACATGGCGCGGCTGCTGGAGCCATACGCGGACGTCATCGACACCTGGAAGGTCTACGAGCTCATCGACTACGAGTTCCAGCCGGAGCTGCGCAAGGAAATCGTCCACGAGCGTGGCGGCTTCGACAAGGAGATGGCGGAGCTGAAGGCCAACACCTCGCTGGCGTCGAAGATCATGCTCGCCTCGGCCGGCAGCCGGGACAAGGCGTACTTCATGGTGAACCCCAAGGCGCAGGTGGTCATCCCCACGGATCGCAACGGGGTGACCCATGAGCTGCCGGTGGGTGATTTCCTGCGCATGCCGCTCGAGGAAGTGGTGGGGCGCTGGCAGCAGCACATCACGGGCGTCAACTACAACGACAACCATCACCTGCACTACGGAAAGCTGGACCAGGCCCTCTCGCCCACGGGGTGAGGTGGATGTCGGTCTTGCGGCCTCCCCCGGGGTTGGGAGACAAGGAGTGGATGATGGATTTGATCGACGTCCTCGACACGGCCAACAACGTGGTGGGCAGCGTGCCGCGTGAGGAAATCTATGGCCGCAAGCTGCCGCACCGCATCGTCCACGTCATGCTGGAGTGGGAGGGCAAGGTATTCATCCAGCGCCGCTCCCAGACGGTGTCCTTCCTGCCAGGGTTCTACTGCACCTCGGCGGGGGGACACGTGCAGGCGGGTGAGCCGGTGGAGGTGGCGGCCCGGCGCGAGCTGAAGGAGGAGCTGGGCCTGGACGTGCCGGTGGAGCTGGTGGAGGAGTTCGACTTCGAGTCGGGCGGCCACCGGCGGAGGATCAGCCTGTTCCGGGCGCGCACCGCGCAGTCGGTGCACTTCGCGGACGGGGAGGTGGACGGGGGGATGTTCTGCGACCGGAAGGAGCTGGACGCGCTGCCGCGGGACAAGCTGCACCCGCAGCTCGTGCCATGTCTGGAGCGCTACCTCGGCCAGCCCTCGCGCTCCGAGGGGTGAGGTTTCGTGCTCGAGACGATCCTGCTGGCGCTGGCCTCGGTGCTCTTCCGCTCGGCGAACAGTGTGTTCGATCGGCTGAGCTTCGGGCTGCGCAACCAGTCCATCACCCTCATCAACTTCCTCAACAACTTCGTTCCCTTCCTGCTGTTGCTGGCGGGAGGGGCGGTGTTGGGGAAGCAGGAGGGGCTGGCGGCCGCGCTGGGTGATGTCAGGCTCATCTTCTTCGCGCTCAGCGTGCAGGCGGTGGGCTACGCCTTCTCGTATGGGTTCCGGCACCTCACGGTGGCGCAGGTGAACATCGCGTCGCGGGTGGGGGACATCCTCATCCCCTTCTCCATCCTGCTGTGTGGGGGGGTGGTGGGCTGGCGCGACTACCTCTTCGCGGCGGCGCTGTCGGGCTGCTCGCTGGTGTTGGGGCAGGGAGGGGGAAGCTCGCGCAAGCTGTTGCTGGTGCCGGGGTTGTGGATCGCCCTGGCGCTCATCGTGCAGAGCCTGTGTGGGGAGCTCTTCTTCCAGGGACAGGGAGCGGTGGGGACGGACCTGGGGACGGTCACGGCGCTGATGTTCTGGCGCAGCATGCTGTGCCTGCTGCTGTTGCCCCTGGGCTTCCGGACGCACCCGCCCGCGAGCATGCTGGCGGTGGTGCTGGATGCGCGGATGCAACTGCATGCGCTCTTCCGGGCGCTCTTCACCGTGGCGGCGCAGGTCACCTTCATGCTGGCGCTGGCGGGGGGTCATCGCGTGGTGGTGTGGCCCATCCTCAACTCGTCGACGCTGGTGTCGGTGGGGCTGGCGGGGCTCTTCCTCAAGGAGAGGCCGGCGCGCCGGGAGATGGTGACGGTGGCGGCCATCATCTGCCTGTCATTGCTCAAGGGTAGCCTCTAGGGAGCGGAAAGGAGTGGAGGTGTCATGAAGGAAGCTGCGCCGGGGAGCGGGGAGCGCCCGTCGGAGGGGCTGAGCCGCAAGCACTTCTTGCGGTTGTTGGGCGTCGCGCTGGTGGCGGGTGGGACCGGGGGAGCGTGGCGGCTGCTGAAGGCGGAGCGGCCGGTGGGCCTGGTGCGGCCGGAGCGGACGGGGACGCCCTCTCCGGAGGTGCGCGAGGCGTTGCTGCGCACGGCGCGGTCGCTGGCCGAGCACCTGCGCTTCGGTGAGTCCTTCCAGGAGGAGGTGGTCGCGGAGGCCATCCAGCTCAAGTGCTCGGAGCAGCCCTCGTACCTGGGCCTGTATGAGCGCTACGCGGAGGAGGTCCGGCTGCCGGCCGAGATGTCCGCGCGCTGGGTCGAGGAGCTGGAGGAATCCTACCGGGTGCTCGTGGTGGGAGAGCTGGCCGTGCTGTTGCTCGTCAACGGTGGCTTCCGCGCCTTCGGCTTCCAGAACTTCAACGGGTACCTGGCTGGCTCCTGGCACCAGTCCGCCACCAGTGGTGCGTTCCGCGTCAGCAAGGACTGAGTGGGCAGCGGAGCCGGGCTCCAGGGAGAGGTGTCATGAGATTCTGCATCGTCGGGAGTGGTGTGGCCGGCACGGTCATCGCCCGGGCCATGTTGGAGCGCGGCGACGAGGTGGTGATGGTGGAGGCGGGTCCGCGGGTGACCATGCGCGAGCGGCGCAAGTGGTTGGACTTCGTCACCACGGGAGTGCGGCCCTACCACTCGTGCGAGGACACGCAGGAGAACGTCAACCGGCGCTTCCAGGAGTCCGCGCCCGGCTCCACCACCTTCGAGCTGAAGGGGGGGCGGTTGATGGGGGTGGGCGGCTCCACGCTGCACTGGAGCGGGTGGACGCCGCGCTTCCAGCCGGAGGACTTCGAGCTGCACTCGCGCACGGGGCTCGGCCGGGACTGGCCCTTCACCTACGCGCAGCTCGAGCCCTACTACTGTGAGGCGGAACGGCTGCTCAACGTGACGGGCCCGAGCGCGCCGCGCTCCGGTCATCCCACGCCGTGGCGTTCGGTGCACTACCCCTGGGACAGCCCGCCCTTCCCGGAGGCGACGGAGGAGCTGCGCGGCGCGCTGGACTCCATGGGCATCACCTACGACCACGTGCCCCTGTCACGCCGGGGACCGGGTGGGGAGAGCCCCGGCCTGCCGTGCATGGCCGTTGGCACGTGCCGCTACTGCCCGCTGGGGGCCCGGTTCGATCCCACGCTCCTGCTGGAGACGCTGGAGCAGCGGCCGGGCTTCCGGCTGCTCTCCGACAGCCCGGTGCTGCGGCTGGAGCTGTCCAAGGGGCAGGTGGCCGCGGCGGTGTACCGCACGGCGGAGGGCGGTGAGGCCCGGGTGGAGGCGGATGTCTTCGTGGTGGCCTCGGGGGCGCTGGAGACGCCCAAGCTGCTGTGGCGCTCCGGTCTGGACGAGCGGCGGCTGCCCATGCTGGGCCGCTTCCTCACCTCGCACCCCATGTTGACGGTGCGGGGCGTGGCGCGCTCCTCGCGTGCCTTCAATGGCCGCGAGGTCCCCATGCCGGGCTTGTTCTCGCGCCACTTCGACACGCCGGAGCACCAGGCCCAGGGCAAGTTCATGTTCGCCGACTATCCCCAGCACCCCAGCCCCCAGACGTGGGTGCGCAAGGGCATGGACGCGGCCTATGTGGAGCGGTTCGCCCGCGACAACGTCATCGAGCTGCACGGCTTCATCGAGGAGATTCCGGACGAGTCCAACCGCATCGTGCTGGGCCCCTCCTCGCCGCTGCGGCAGGTGGAGGTGGAGTACCACAGCCGGACGGGCTTCCCGGAGCGGCTGCGCTGGGCGGAGCAGAAGATGAAGCAGGTGCTGCGCGCCTCGGGCTGCCCGGAGGACACCATCCAGACGGTGGAGACCACCCGCAGGGCGGACCACTCGATAGGCACGGTACGTTTTGGCGATGATGAGCGCACGGGCGTGGTGGACGCCCGGCACCGGACCTTCGGGACGACCAACCTCTACGCCTTGTCCAACGGGAACTTCCCCAACGGCTCGGTCGTCAACCCGACCCTGACGCTCACGGCCATGTGCCTGCGGTGGGCCCGGGAAGTCCTTCCCACCCTGTAGAGGCGCTACGCCCTGGGCGCGGCCGCGCGCGCCCGCTCCTCGGCGCGCCGCTTGAGGGCTCGCGTGGTGAGCCACAGCCCCAGGCACAGCACCAGCATGGCCGCCACGGTGAACAGGGCACCCATCCGGCTGGCCTGGGGCCGGTCGTCGTACACGAGCTCGAAGGGTGAGGCCTCGGGAGCCTGGCGGAAGCGCTCGAAGGCGTCGACGGCGCGTTGGACCTCGGCCTCCTCGGCCATCCACTCGCGCGAGAGGGGGAGCTCGCCCCGGGTGGTGACGAGCACGGGACGGTAGATGCTGGGCTGGCTGCCGCGCCGGCTGCGGCCGCGCTCGACCCGGGCGCCCTGGATCTCCGCCAGCGGGAAGGTGCCCACCTCGTCCCGGGTGAGCCAGCCCACGCGGGTGACGGTGCAGGGCCCGCCGCGCTGGCACTGCAGCTCGACGCGCGCCTTGATGTCGAGGAAGGCCAGTCCAAAGATGAAGAAGGGGACGGCGAGCGCCAGGACGCCGATGGCGCCGATGAACAGGGAGCGCGAGGGTGTGACGGAAGGCGCTGGGTTGCTCACGGCCCCGTCATAGACCAGCCGGGAGGTGGGAGCACGCGCGAACTCGCGTCCCGGGAAGGCCCCGCACGAGTGCCGAAGGTCGGATGGAAGACGGGCGGCGCGCGGGAGTGTCCACCAGCGGGGCTCCCGGTGACGGGGCAGGTGCACGGTGGAGCAATCCGATGCATCGACGGGGACACAGCGAGGAGGTGCCATGAAGGCGGTGGCGGTTTTTCCCAAGGGCCGAGAGGTGAAGGTCATCGACGTGCCGGAGCCGAAGCTGCGCTCCCCCACGGAGGTGAAGGTGCGGACGCTCGAGGTGGGCGTGTGCGGGACGGATCGGGAGGTGGTGCAGTTCAAGCACGGCAAGCCACCGGAGGGGGAGGATCACCTCATCGTGGGGCACGAGTGCGTGGGCGAGGTGGTGGAGGTGGGCGGGCAGGTGAAGAACCTGGCGCCTGGGGACCTGGTGGTGCCGCGGGTGCGCAGACCGTGCCCGAGCGAGGAGTGCCTGCCGTGCCGCACGGGGAACACGGACTTCTGCGTGACGGGTGAGTACACGGAGCGGGGAATCCACGGGGCGCACGGCTTCGCGGCGGAGTACTTCGTGGAGGACGTGGAGTACCTGCACAAGGTGCCGCGCGAGCTGCGGGAGGTGGCGGTGCTGACGGAGCCGCTGACGATCGCGGAGAAGGCGCTGCGGGAGGTGGCGCACATCCAGACGCGGATGCCGTGGAAGCGGGCGCTACCGGGCAGGGCGGTGGTGCTGGGAGCGGGGCCGGTGGGGCTGCTGGGGGCGATGGCGCTGATGAGGGCGGGCTTCGAGACGACGGTGTACTCGCGAGGGGAGGGGCCGGACGCGAAGACGGAGATGACGGAGGCGCTGGGAGCGGCCTACGTGTCGTCGAAGAAGAACAGGGTGGAAGCGCTGGTGGAGCGGAGGGGGAAGGCGGACGTGGTGTACGAGGCGGCGGGGGTGGCGAGCGCGGCGTTCGAGCTGGTGAAGGGGCTGGCGCCGAACGGGGTGTTCGTCTTCACGGGGGTGCCGGAGAGCGAGGAGGAGGAGCTGGACCAGGGCGAGATGATGAAGCAGTGGGTGATGAACAACCAGGTGCTGATCGGCACGGTGAACGCGGCGGCGGTGGACTTCGAGGCGGCATTGGAGGACCTGGGACGATTCCGGACGAAGTGGCCAGGGAAGACGGAGCGGCTCATCACGGCGAGACACCGGCCGGAGGACTACGCGCAGGTGGTGAATGGGGAGAAGAGGACGGACATCAAGGACATCCTGGTCTTCTCCCAGGGGTGAGAAGTAGATGACACTGCGTCTATCCCCTCTCCCCCTGGGAGAGGGTTAGGGTGAGGGTCATCTCTACCTGCTGCGCATCCGCGCCTCGAAAAGGAGGAACACATGGAGGGAGCCTGGCTGGACATCTCGGTGCCGTTCGGAGAGGAGCCTTCGGAGGAGGGCGCGGTGGCGAGAGAAGGGCTCCCGGAGGGGGCGGAGGCGCAGGCGGAGTGGCTGAAGAGGGCGGCGTGGATGGGGACGTACGTGACGGCGCCGCCGAGCCTGGAGTTGGATCTGGAGGACACGGAGAGGCTGCCGTTGTCGGCGACGGTGGGGAAGGCGAGGGTGCTGCACCTGGATGACGTGGACTGCATCCGGGCGGACTCGCTGGCGGAGTACGAGCCGAGGGCGGGGGAGAGGTTGTTGTTGCGCACGCGCAACTCGCAGCGCGAGTGGTGGAAGAAGCCGCACGGGGAGGACTTCGTGATGTTGTCGGAGGCGGCGGCGCGGCTGCTGGTGGAGCGCCAGGTGGCGTGCGTGGGGGTGGACTACGTGTCGAGGGCGGGAGCGGGCTTCCACTCGGAGAGCCGGGGCGTGCACCAGCTGATGAGGGAGGCGGGGATGTGGCTCATCGAGGGGTTGGATCTGACGGAGGTGAGGGTGGGGATGCACGAGCTGGTGTGCCTGCCGTTGAAGGTGAAGGCGGAGTGGGGATCGCCGGCGCGGGCGCTGGTGCGAGCACTGCGCGAGTAGGGCGGGAAGGACACCGAGCTGGCGGCCGGGCGCTCGGTCCGGCCCCGAGGTCCATGCGAGGGGGCGAGCACATCACGCCGGGCCCCTCCAGACTCTGAACGCGGCAGGGCCACCGGATAGGAAGAAATCCGAGGCCCTTCAGTCGGGAGGAGTGAATGGACAGCGACAAGACGTCGCGGCCTCCAGCGATCGAGGACCACGGAGTCATCGGCGATCTGCGCACGGTGGCGCTGGTGGCGACGGACGGCACGCTGGACTGGCTGTGCTTTCCCCACTTCGACAGCCCGAGCGTGTTCGCGGCGCTGTTGGATCCGGAGAAGGGGGGGCACTTCCGCATCACGCCGGAGCTGGATGGCGAGCGGGTGATGCGCAAGCAGTTCTACTGGCCGGACACGAACGTGCTGGTGACGCGCTTCTACTCACCGGACGGGGTGGGGGAGCTGGTGGACTTCATGCCCCTGGGGAAGGGGGAGCGGGTGCGCCAGGTGGTGAGGCGCATCCGGGTGGTGCGAGGAGCGCTGACGTTCCGGATGGAGTGCCTGCCGGCGTTCGACTACGGGCGGGACACGCACACGGTGCGGCTCATCCAGGGAGGGGCGACGCTGCTGTCGGAGAAGCTGAAGCTGACGCTGGCCACGGGGGTGAAGCTGGAGACGGACGGGCAGCGGCTCACGGCGCGCTTCACGCTGCAAGAGGGCCAGTCGGCGGTGTTCACGCTGCGCGAGGGGGCGCCGGAGTCGTGCACGGACCGGGTGTTGGGGCACGAGGCCTCGGAGGCGCTGTTCCGGGCGACGGTGGACTACTGGCGGCACTGGCTGGCGAAGTGCACCTATACGGGGCGGTGGCGCGAGGTGGTGCAGCGCTCGGCGCTGTTGCTCAAGCTGCTGACGTTCGAGCCCTCGGGGGCGATCGTCGCGGCGCCCACGTGCAGCCTGCCGGAGTCACCGGGAGGGGTGCGCAACTGGGACTACCGCTACGTGTGGATTCGAGACGCGGCCTTCACGGTGTACGCGCTGATGCGCATCGGCTTCCGGGACGAGGCGGGGGCCTTCATGCGGTGGCTGGAGAAGCGCATCGCGGAGCTGCCGGAGGGCGAGCCCCTGCCCCTCATGTACGCGCTCGACGGAGGCGAGGTGCCGAAGGAGCAGGAGCTGTGGCACCTGGCGGGGTACGGGGGTGCGAGGCCGGTGCGGGTGGGGAACGGGGCGGCGCACCAGCTGCAGCTGGACATCTACGGCGAGCTGATGGACTCGGTGTACCTGTACAACAAGCACGGGGCGCCCATCTCGTATGACTTCTGGCGGCACCTGCGGAGGCTGGTGGACTGGGTATGCGACCACTGGCGGGAGAAGGACGAGAGCATCTGGGAGGTGCGAGGGGGGAAGCAGCACTTCGTGTATTCGAAGATGATGTGTTGGGTGGCGGTGGACCGGGCGATCCGGCTGGCGGACAAGCGCAGCTTCCCGGCGGACCGGGCGAGGTGGCTGCAGACGCGCGACCTCATCTTCGAGGAGATCATGCAGAAGGGGTGGTGCGCGAAGAGGGGCGCGTTCATCCAGTCGTACGAGCACAAGGTGCTGGACGCGGCGAACCTGCTGATGCCGTTGGTGTTCTTCCTGTCACCGGTGGATCCGCGGATGCTGTCGACGCTGGACCGGGTGAGACAGGCGCCGGCGAAGGCGGGGCTGACGTCGGACGGGCTGGTGTTCCGCTACGACGTGGAGGCGACACAGGACGGGCTGTACGGGAGGGAGGGGACGTTCAACCTGTGCACCTTCTGGCTGGTGGAGGCGATGACGCGGGCGAGCGTGACGAGGCCGGATCTGCTGGACGAGGCGCGGCTGACGTTCGAGAGGATGCTGGGGTACGCGAACCACCTGGGGCTGTACGCGGAGCAGATAGGGACATCAGGGGAGGCGATGGGCAACTTCCCGCAGGCGCTGACGCACCTGTCCCTCATCAGTGCGGCGTACAACCTGGATCGGTTCCTGGGCCACCGGGACTGAACCCCTGAACCCACCCCTCTCCCCCTGGGAGAGGGACGGGGTGAGGGTATCGAGAATCCAGAGTTCCCCTCCCGGACTCAGCCCCGCTTCGCATCACCCTTGCCCCTGGGGGCGCGGGCCTTGTCGGAGGAGCCCCGCTCGGACTCGGGGGCCACGCCGCGCCAGAAGATGTCCACCATGTTCTGCATCCAGGGGACCTCCTGCTCGGTGGGGACGGGCTGGTTGGTGATGTGGGCGAGGAAGTAGCGGTACTGCAAGCCGGCCAGGAACATGCCGGCCATGGCGCTGGGGTCTCCCTTGCGCAGGCGGCCCTGCTCCTGGGCGCGGCGGAACCAACCGGCCACCGTCTCGTAGGTGCGCGCCGGCGGGGGCACGTCCTTGTTCTCGCCCCGCCACTCCTCGGGGGTGATGCCCGCCTCGCGCAACACCGAGAAGGCCGGCACCATCTCCCGGAAGAAGGCATCGATGGCGGAGGCCACCTCGAGGATCTGAGCCATCAAATCCCGCTCGTCCGGGCCCGTCTCCAGCAGCCGCAGCCAGGGTGGCTCCTTGGCCACCCCGAAGGCGGCCTTGAGCAGCTCCCGCTTGCTGCCGAAGCGCTTGAGCAGCGCCGGACCCGACACCCCCAGACGCGCGGCGATCGTCTCCGTGCTCACCGAGGCTCCGTGCTCGATGAAGCAGGCTCGCGCCGCTACCAGAATGTCTTCGTCCAGGACCTGTCGGGGACGCCCCATGAAACCGCCCGCTGATTGGTTAGCTAGTGCTAACTAACTAACCCCTCGACGGGGTGGGAATCAAGGGTTGGAAGAGGACAACCCTTCAGGAGGGGTGCCCAGACGGGTGTCGAGGAACCGGCCGAGGCGGGCGGCGATTTCCTCGGGCATCTCCAGCGTGGGGAAGTGGCTGTGGGAGGCGAGCCGCTGGACGTGGAACCAGGGGTGCGAGGAGGCGAAGGCCCGCTGGGCGGCCAGCCAGGCGTCGTCGTCGGGCTGGGCGTAGAGGTGGAGGGTGGGGACGGGGAGGGGGAGGGCGGCGAGCGCGTTCAGGGGGCTGCCGTGCTGAGCGTAGACGCGGGAGATCTCCCGCCCGGCACGCTTCCACATGTCCTGGCCGAAGGAGCCCATGTCCTCGTGGACGAAGCGGGTGACGGCCGGGGAGCTCGTGCCCTGGAGCCAGACGGAGAAGAGCCCATCGCGGGCCTGCGTCCACTGGGGCGTCTGGAGGACCTGGAGGGCCTGGAGGAAGGGCAGGGGCGGTTCCAACACGAGCCAGTCCAGCAGGACGAGTGCGGGGACGCGGGGGCCCAGCTGGCGGCGCAGCTCGAGGGCCCACCAGCCCCCATGGGAGAGGGCGACGGGGATGACGCGGCGGGCGCCGCTGGCGTCGATGACGGCGCGCAGGTGCTCCACCACGGTGGCGTTGTCGAAGTCGGGGCCGGGGGCATCGGACTCACCATGGCCGGGCAGGTCCACGACGAGCGCCCGGTGGAGGGCGCTGCACGGGGGGACGAGCTCGCGGAATACGGCGCGGCTGGTACACCAGCCGGGGATGAAGAGGAGCGCGGGCTCTCCCTGACCCAGGTCATCGTAGTGGATGCGAGCCCCACCCTTGCGTGTCTCGGCCATGTGCGTGCTCCCCCGGGGCACTCGGGTCCATCCCTCGTGCGGGTGCGAAGTCATGCTCCAGGAGGGGAGAGAAAGGACAGGGGACGCGGGTGCGGTGCCGCCGTCGGCTGCCCATCACTGCGTGAAGTCCCCTCTCCCTCTGGGAGAGGGCCAGGGTGAGGGTCTTCCCGCCGGTGTCACGCGGCCTGGCGCGAGTCGCGCTCGGGCAGGCCGAAGAGCTCGAGCTGCTGCAGGCGGCCCTTCACGGCATGCGCGCCCAGCGGTTCGAAGGCGGAGTCCTGGCCGAGGGCCTCACGGCACTCGCGGGAGAGGAGCAGGGAGCGGCCGAGCACCTTGGTGAGGTCCTGCACGCGGGCGGCGGTGTTCACCGTGTCGCCGATGACGGTGTACTCCTGGCGCTGGGCACCCCCGACGTTGCCCACCACGGCCTCGCCGCGGTGCAGCCCCACGCCGATGCGCAGGCCGGGGAACTCGCCGCGCTCGCGCATGAGGTCGGCCTCGGCGAGCATCTCGCGCGCGGCGTCCAGGGCGCGCCGGGCATCGTCCGGCTGGTGCGTGGGCGCGCCGAAGACGATGAGCATCCCGTCCCCGAGGAACTTGTTCACCAGTCCCCCGTGGCTGGCGACGATTTCACACATGCGGCCGAAGTAGAGGTTGAGCAGACGCAGCGTCTCCTCGGGGGACTGGGACTCGGAGAGGCGGGTGAAGTCGCGGATGTCGGTGAAGCAGATGGTGACGGCGCGGCGCTCGCCGCCCTCGGGGATGCGGCCGGAGAGCAGGTGCTCCATGACCTGCTCGCTCACGTGCATGCCCAGGAGGCCTTGCACGCGCTCGCGCTCGACGGCGCTCTCGGTGAGGCGCAGCAGCATGGCGCGCATGGAGCGGCTGGCCACCATGCCGAGCGCGCCCATGGTGACGAGGAAGATGGCCTTGGCGAGCGTGACGTAGAAGTCATACGCGCCGGTGGCGAGCAGCTCGGGGGAGGCGGCGGGGCGGAGGATGAAGTGGATGAGGACGACGAGCTGGACGGAGGCGGCAAGGCCCGCGAAGAGACACAGGCGGGGCTGGAGGCGGGGGGTGGCCATGGCCACGCCCACGGCGTAGAGGGCGGGCCCCCCGGCGGACAGGGCGAAGGCGGGGCCGTTGACGTGCAGGTCCAACAGGGCGACGAAGGTGCCCATGGACACGTCCACGAGCGACGAGGCGTAGCGCATCCACGGGCGGAAGTGGCCGGTGCGCAGCAGCAGGGCGACGCACAGGTACCAGCCGAGGAACCCCAGGGTGGCGGCGAGGATGACGCGGGGGATGGACGAGCCCGAGAGAACGGAGGCGAGCACCAGCCCCGTGGCGACGACGCCGGCCACGGTGGCGACCCGGGCCACGCGCGACTCGAGCTTCAGCAGGGTCTCCCCATAGAGGGCGTCGAACCCACTGGGGAGGGGGTGGGAGCCGGTGGCGGCGGGCATTGGAGGACAGGATAGCGCCAGGAGGAGGCGCACCGGCACCTTGTTACCATTTAGAGGAGGCGGGGGGACGAGCGCCCCACTGCCTCGTCCAGCTCGGCCTGGAAGGCGCGGTGGCGGCGGAAGCCCTCGCGGAAGCCGGCGAGCAGCACGTTGCCCCGGCCCTCCTCGCCGCGCAGCCAGAGCACCTCGGCGCAGGCGGTGAGCAGCACGGCGGCCTTGTCGTAGCTGCGCCGGTGCTTGCGGCTGACGATGGTGCTGGCGCGCTTGCGGGCCACCTCCAGGCACCACTCCAACATCCGCTCCTGCTCCGGAGGCTCCAGGAGGAGCTCGGGCAGGGCCTCGGCATACGCCTTCTCCAGCCGCTTCTGGAGCGCCGCGTCCTGGCGGTCGTCACCCGAGTACCAGTCCCCGGCCTGGGTGCCCGTCTCGAGCGCCCACTGCCAGAGCCGGGCCACGTTTCGGGGCAGCTTTCCGGGAGGCTGGCCGGACAGGAGCGCGAGGAAGCACGGCACCACGGTGCCCTGCGGATTGTCGCCGTACGTCCACCCGAGCGCGCTGTCCCTGGCGGCGAGCGCGTGGGCGGCCTCCCAGTCATGGGCGAGCAGAAGGGCGTGGGCGAGCAGCCGCCGGTCGACGCGCGCGGGGGTCTCGAGGTCATCCTCCACGTCAACGGACGGCGCCACCAGGGAGCCCGAGAGCTGGCGGGGCTGGTGGAGGACGCCCTCGAGATGCCGTGCGGCCTGGAGCATGACGCTGGCGCGCGCGGGCTCGGGGGCGTGAGCGTCCCTCAAGTCCAACAGGCGCGGGAGGGTGGGCTGGGCGACGAAGGCCTCCCAGCGAGCGGAGCGCACGGTGTCGGGCTGCTTCAGCCGCGCGGCCGAGGAGGCGAGATGGCTGGCGACGGCGGCGCGCAGGGGGAGGCCCGCGGGCAGGACGTCGAGGGCCTCGCGGGCGGTGGAGAGCACCTCGCGCGGCTTGCCCTCGCGCTCCAGCGCGGCGAGCAGATCCACGAAGGCGCGAGGGTGGCGGGTGGGCTCGGAGAAGGCGAGCTCGCGCAGGCCGCGCGTGCCCTGGGAGAGACCGATGGCCTCGCGCAACCAGGCATCGGCGTCCGGGTCTTCGTGCTGGCGGAGGAGGGAGACCCACTCGCGCAGGAAGGCGTCGGAGTCGGGGAGGGGCTCGGAGGAGATGTCGAGCCACTCGCGCATCCGGGGCCGGGGCTCCTGGAGAAGGAGGGAGCGGACGCGGCGCAGCTCCTCCAGGAGCACGGGAGCGCGCTGCTCGGGCGGGGTGGTGAGGTAGACGGCACGGAGGTAGCGGGCGCGGGCCTCGGGGAGGTCCACCTGGGAGAGGTGCTCGGCGCGCGGGCCCCGGCCGTATTCGTCCTCGCGCTGGATGAGGGAGAACAGCGCCCGGTAGGCCTCGCGGGCGAGCTGGGACTGGCCCCGCTCGGAGGCCTCGTGCGCCCGCTCGAAGAGGGCGGTGAGGGGCGCCACGAATTCCGCGTAGGGCCCGAGCGAGTCCTCTTCGTCGTAGTCCTCGTCCCAGGAGTCCGCCTTCTCCATGCGCTCGGCGAGCTCCTGGGTCAGCTCGGTGATGTCCTCCAGGAGCGCGTCCATGTGGAGGGGCTCGTGAGCGCTGTCGGCACGGAGGGGATGCGCGAGCGCTTCGAGGAAGGCCAGACGCTCGGAGGGCCGGACGCGGTGGGACAGGGTGCGGAGGATGGCGCGCAGCTCGTCGGTGGAGCAGGACTCCAGGCGCGTCTCGACGGCCTCGCGGAACACCTTGAGGGAGAGCTTCTGGGGATGGGACAGGTCGACTTCAGCCATAGGTGAGCAGAATATGACCTCGGCCGTCATGTCTGACCACCCCTGAGTGCTCGGCTGGTTCCCGGGCCTACGGCGTGTCTGGCTTTCCGAGTGTCCAGCCGCGGCTCAGCCAGTAGAGGCGGCCATCGCTCTCCAGGGCGCGTTCGAGGAAGTCGGAGAAGGACCAGGCGATGCGCGCGTTCGCGGGAGAGCCGGGCAGTAGCTCGTGGACACAGTCGAAGATGGGATGGCGGCCGTTGGAGGAGCGGCCCACGTCGATGGCGACATAGTCTCCATCCTGGACGGAGCAGAGGACGAACCAGGAAGCCGGGCCGTGGGCATCGGTGTCCCCGCTGTGGCCGAAGAGGGCGACGCGGGCCCGGACGATCTCCGAGAGGGAGAGGAGACGGTAGGGCGAGTCGGGCCGCTTGAAGAGGGCGGCGCCATTGAAGCGCAGATAGAAGGCGCGCAGCTCGTCATCGAGCTTCCAGCCCATGCGGGTCTCGAACACTTCGATTTGTCGAGGCGAGGCAGGGGGATTGGGGAAGTGACTGCGGGCCACCATTTCGAGGAATCGGTCGAAGTACATGGGTGCGGGAGCGACTCTAGGGACCCGGACGTGATTTTTCGAGTCACCTGTGAGGGGGTGACCCACGAAGTCGAACAGTCCTTGCCCGGGCAGGCGGGCTCCTCTACCCTGCGGCCCCTTTCACGGAGGCTCCGTGCGTCCTCGTTCCTGGACTGTCCTGCTCTGGGTCCTGCTCGTGTCCACGACGGTGACCGCGAGGGAGGCATGGGCCTCCGGGCGGGAGAAGAGGCAGGGGACCGTGCTCCTCGCGGGACAGCCGGGAGGGGCATCACCCGTGCTGTGCGTGGCCGCGGGTCTGTCCACGCTGGTGGACTTCGAGGGCCTGCTCGAACCGCACGTGCTCCTGCCGCCCGGGGTGGAGGAGCGGGTCGGGGTGCTTCGGGTGGGGGCGCGTTCGCTGGTGGTCGTTCCCTTGCGCGACCTGGCGGACGGGGAGCGCGTCCTGCTGCCGGTGACGGGAAGGACGGAGGCGGGCGAGACGCGCACACTGACGCTGGCGCTCGTCACCCGGCGGAACGAGGTGGACCTGACAGCGCGTGTGGTGCTCGCGCCGGGGCAGGCTCAAGGGTCGGAGACAGTGGAGGGAAATGACGTGGACGCGGTGGCGAGGATGCTCCTCGCGAGTCACGAGCCGGGCGCTCAACCGAGGCTGGCGCTCGTCATCTACGATGAAGCGCAGATCTTCACGCGAGTGGATGATGTCCAGGCCCGGGTTGAATCCCTTCTCCGGATGGATCGGCGTCTGTTCGTGACCGTGGCCATCAAGTCCATTCGACGTACCTCCAAGCCCTGGCAGCTCCTGCGTTATCGACTGGAGACACGGTGCAAGGACGCTCGATCGGGTGTGGAACTCACGCCTCCCACTCTCATGACGAAGGCCGTGGGTGGGCAGCAACGGCAGGTCCACACTTTCGCCGTGTGGATTCCGGAGGGGGTCCAGTGTCTGGCATTGACGCTGGAGGAGGCGGGCCCTCGGACACTGCGTCTGGAGGATGTGAGATTGCCGCCATGACAAAGCCCTTCCATCCGGACCTGCTTCAGCCGGGAGATACCATTCGGCACTACCGGGTGGTTCGTCGCCTGGGCCGGGGTGGTTTCGCGATCGCCTTCCTGGTGGAGCACGAAGGCCAGCCCTACACACTCAAGATGGCGGCACATCCGCCGAGCGATGATGACGAGGCCCGTGAGGACGAGCGGGCTTTTCGTGAGGCGATCTCGCTGGGGCACTTCCGGCACCCCAACCTGCTGGTCGTCCACGAGATGGGCCGCTGGCCGGACCTGGAGCGGGGCCATTTCTTCTTCGTCACCGACTACGTTCCCGGCTCCACCTTCAACGAATGGCGCTGGAGGACGCACGCTCCGTTGTGCCGGCTGGTGGGTGTGCTGGGAGAGGTGGCCCTGGTGCTGGCGGAACTGCACGAGCGAGGCGTGTGCCACCGAGACATCAAGGCCGACAACATCCTGGTGAGGGATGGCGATGAAAAGCCCTTCCTCATCGACTTCGGCGCGGTGTTCCTGCCGGGGGCCTACACGCTGACGCAAGCTCTGCCGCCGGTGACGTTCCACAACATGCCCCCGGAGGTGGCTGCCTTCCTGCGAAGTGGCGAGTGGGAGGACGGTGCTCGCCTTCCCGCGAAGCCCTCGGCTGACCTCTATGCCTTCGGGGCCCTGCTCTACGAGGCCCTTACCGACTGTCATCCCTTCAATCCCCGTCTGCCTCCGGCACAGTTGCTGCTCGCCATCGAGTTCCTTCCGCCCAAGGAACCCATGCTGTTGGACCCGCGAGTGCCACCAGCCCTGAACGCGCTGGTGATGAGGCTGCTGGCGAAGGATCCAGAGCAGCGACCTCTGAGTGCCAGGGCTGTCCACGAGGAGTTGATGCGAGTGCTGCGAAGGGATGTGGCTACGGAAGCCTGGACAGTGCCGTATGCCTTTCCCGCCGGGCGCGAGGAGGAACTGCTCCTATCTGGAACTGGCGAGGTCCAGGAAGCTCCCGAGGAGGCCGGGCGCACGGATGAGCGGCAGCAGGAGGCGCCGCATCACGCAACCTGGGAAAGGTCGCTGGCAGTGCTCGCTCTCGGATTGGTTCTGCTCGGGATAGGGTGTTGGCTCATCCGCGCGGTGTGCGCGTCTGCCATGGAAGAGGCGTGTCGCGGCGCGGCTTCCACCTCGCTGGTCATGCCAGCGCCTACCGAGAAAGGACACACTCCCGTGCTCACTTCCTGGACTGACGATGACTCCTCCTTGTTCTCAGCACCGCCAAGACCTTTCGGGGGCATCTGTGCGCTGCTTGGAGCCTGTGCGGCCTCGGCAAATCTCCTGGCCTGTGCGGGAGTGCCCGTTAGGCCCGACCATGGGGAACTCCTCGCGCGCTGCCCTCCCGAGGCTCTTGCGACGGCCGACAAGATGAACCTCAAGGGACCCCTCACGGACGTCGAACTGGTGACAACCACCTTGGCGGGTGTCACGGAGTCGGCCGCGATCAACATCCGGACCGGGCCGGTGGAGGGGTGGATGATCTTGCCTGACGACAGGACCTACTGGGTGAAGGGGGAGGCGAAGGTGTTTCCGGATCGGGTCTACGTTCAATTCGACCGGATCTACCTCGATCAGCTCTACCCGACACGCGGCCGCGTGCCCTCTCCCATTTGCGCGGCGGCCGTGGACCAGGGCTCCAGGAAGCAGTTCGGAGTACAGACGTACGCGGCATTCCCCATCAGGGGCGTCGAGGTCGACCCAACCAAGGTAGACCACAGCCCCGACGCCGCCGTCCTCAATGTTCCCATGGTGGACACGTACGTCCAGCGGCCCGGGGCTCGCTTTCCCTACTGAATCCGAGGCGTAGTTGGTGCGGCAAGAGCGGAGCCCGTGCGCGAAGGAACTCCGCTCTTGTTCAAAGGGTGTTGAACTGGGCTGGTGAAGGGGGACACCGACCATCTGCATGCTGGGATCACACACACCAGGAGGTCGACCGTTGCGCATCATCGGATGCACTGACGGTGCCGCGGTAGACGAAACCTGCCTGCATTAGTTCAACATCCTCTCAGCCGGGCTTCATGTCCCGGGCTGCCGTTCTCTCTTCTTGAGCTCGACAAACTCGGCGACGAAGCCCAGGAACCTCTCAATCGCCGCCCGGTGATCACCATGACACTCATCCAGACACTTCCCTGCCCAGCCACCTCCACTGGGGAACTCTTTCTTCACGTCGCGCAACCATTCGACGAACTCCTTGTAGTCCTTGTCGTCGATACGGTTGCAAAACTGGCCGAACCGGATGCCCAGGATCATGGAGTGCAGAGCCATGACATCCACTTGCCCGATGAATATTTCGAGCATCACCCCTTGGTGAACCTGCTCGCGGAGGAACATGAGCATTTCCAAGGTATAGATGCTGTGACCTCTCCATTCTTCTGGCGGCAGGATGGCCGTCATGGCTCCCCCGTGACGACCAGGCTCACTCTTCCAAGAGCATGGATTGAGGCCATGTATTCTTGTTCGAGCATTCCACTGACGCCCGTGAATGCATCATAAATCCGTCCACCACAGCGAACGGCGAAATGAACGTTGTTGTCTGACATGATCTGTTTGCTACTCCATGACAGGTATTCTCCTTCCGTACTGCTGACACGCACATACTCTGGTGAACCACCGAAGCGCGTAAGTGCCGCGTGGATGTCCCTGGCCACCTGGGAGCAACGCCCCATCTGCCGGTTGGCCACGTTGAAGGCGGCCTGGAACGCCTGCAACCAACGTGGTGCATCGGTCAATCCCTTGTTGGCCATGTAGGCGGCGACTGCTGCTTCGACATCACCCTTGGCGAGTGCCGCGAAAATCTGCATCTTGAGGGTGTCTGGGTGAGCCAAAACCTGCCCCACCAGGAGTCGCGGGGTGCCCAGCGGAAAGTCGGACTGCATGCGCCCCGAGTTGGGAGCAATCTGTCCAACGCCCAGCGCGAGCATCAGATGGAGCAGGCCGAGGGTCAGTCGCGGCAGCAGCATCATGGGAAAGAGTCCTTTCTTGCCAGGCCATGATACCGGATCGAATTCGTTCTCGGGACTGCTCTCCGGTATGGGCAGCAGCGCCAGCAGTACGCACTGCCCTCCAGCCTGCGTCCGAGCATGAACGAGCAACACATCGCCTGGGTCCCCTGGTCCGACCATTGGACCAGTTGCTCGAATTCGCGCCCGGAGGCCCCTCCTATTCAGCGCCTGGGCAGGTCTCCCGCGACGGTCGGGACCCAGAGGGTTGTGGGATGGGAGTGGGCCCGCTAACCTGGTCGGGCCCTGATGGCCCTACCTACGGTTGATCCAGACTGGGAAGTCCGCGCTGCCGCCTTCCAGATGTTGGAGCGGCTGGTGGCGCGTTACGGGCCCACGTTGGAGTGGGACATCGTCCAGCGAGGTTTCGACTTCAAGGGCCAGCACTTCCACTTCGCCACCAAGGCGAGAGGCATCTTCCGGCCGAAGGAGATGCGAGGAGGTGGACCCCTCTCCATCAAGACCATCATTCCGCGTGGGGGCCGCATCGCGCGCTACGAGGACTCCCAGAAGGATGATGGGGTCTTCATCTATAAGCTGCAGGGGGACGACCCGGACAATCGGGACAATCAGTTGCTCGAGTGGGCGTGGAAGTGGTCGGTGCCGTTGATCTACTTCTGCGCGGTCGAGGTGGGCGTCTACCAACCCATTTGGCCCATCTACATCCGGGGAATCGACCGGGAGCGGATGGAGTGCACGCTCTCGGCCGACGATGCGGTGCTGGCGGTGCGGCAACTCGGCGTGCCGATGGTGGCGGATGCGAAGGGCAGCGACGGCCGCCGCGAGTACGTCACGGTCCAGGCGAAGCGGAGATTGCACCAGGCCCGGTTCAGGCTGGAGGTGCTGAGGGCCTACGAGACGAGATGCGCGGTGTGCCGGCTACCTCGGGCGGAACTGTTGGACGCGGCGCACATCGTGCCGGACCGGGAGGAGAAGGGAGAGCCCGTGGTGCCGAACGGACTGGCGCTGTGCCGGCTGCATCACGGCGTGTTCGACACAGACTTGATGGGTATCCGCCCCGATGGGGTCATCGAACTGTCCAAGACGCTGCTCGAGACTCGTGATGGTCCGACGCTGGAGCACGCGGTGAAGGCCTTCCATGGCCAGAGCCTCCATTTGCCCCGGAATCGAGAGGAGCAGCCAGGACAGCGGTTCTTGGAGGAGCGGTACGCGCGTTTCCGTCAGGTGGGATGAGTATCTCCCATTCGCGCTCATTCAACTCCAGGCGCTGGTTTTTTTGGCTGCCGCGCTGAGTGCTCTGAACTGATTCTGGGTGAGGCCCCTTGTTGCATTCTGCAGAACAAAGACGAGGTTTTCGGCTCGTACGACCATCACGTTGGCGGGGAATGCACTGACCTCCAGGAGTGAAAACCGCGTCATCCAAGATGGGGGCAGTGGACCGGTGAGTGCTCAGCGCACTCTTGCGACGGGTGAGTGCTCCACGGACAGGCACGACGCGGAACACTACAAGGACCTGGCGGCGCCTCAGTAGCCCAGGAGGTTGATGACGGTCCCATCGCGCGCTACCAGCTTCAGCGTGCTGAAGCCCCACAAGCCGCTCGTCTGCACACCCTTGACGTGAAGCGTGCCTGTCTGCTTGCTCCCAGACAGCTCAATCTCCATCGTGGCCAGGCCATCATCCCCAGTGGTGTTCATCTGCCCCGAGAACAGGGAGGCGGCGGTCACCGGCGCGCCAAGGACCTTGTTGACCCTGGCGTGGTTCGTGGCGCGCTCGACGGCCTGATCGTATGGGCTCTCGCTCCGCAGGAAGAGGAACCCCAGCACCCCACACCCGCCGCACAGCAGCGGAATTCCCAGCATCAAGCCGATGAACCACTTCGTGAAGTGCTTGCCTCGACCATCGTCGTATTCAGCCATTGGCGGCGCGATCCCTGCCTGGGGGGCGTTGGAGGTTGCTCGTCACGCGGAGCATGGCAGCCTCAGGCATCGCTGGCGATGTGGACGCCGAACTCCTTGAACCGCGCGAGGGCCTCGTCGGGCGCCACGAGCGTCTCGGGCAGGTGCAGGCCACCCGGGGCGGCGGGCCGTCCGTCCAGGCCCAGGACACGCTCGATGACGACCAGAACCCCCAGCGCGGTCAGGTGCGCGTTGCCAGCCGGACCGGAGACCATCGTTCTCCGGCGGGCCGGCGTTCCTTCCTTCAGGAGGCCTTCGATGTCGATGTAGAGGTCATGGGAAGCCGGGCCTCCGGCCAGAGTGCCCAGGGAGTCCCCCTGGACGAAGTCAAAGCGGACATTGGGGGCCCCCGTCACGGCGGCGAGGCTTGGCACGTCGAGCACGGACATGGGGAGCCCCTGCAGGACACGCCCGTCCGATAGGCGGATGTCCCTGACGTGCTGCGTGGCGTCAAGCCACTTCCAGGCTCCGGCCTCACGCAACAGCGCGCGGCCGACGAAATGCTCGCTGTCGCTGGCGGTCATCTGGCCAATCGGGTCCTTCGTATCGTAGAGCCCCGCGAGCTGGATCGAGTCCACACGGCTGAACGGCTCGGCGGCCTTCCACGCGGCGTGCAGCAGGACGCCTGCCTGCCAGTGCCCCAGCAGGACGATGGGCCGCGTCGGAGGCGAGCGCAGCGCCGCGAAGGTCGCAGGCGCGACGTCCTCCGCCAGCTTCGTGATGCCGATGTGTGCGACGCCACGCGACAGTGCGGCGTGGATGAGGTTGTCGCCGGGATCCTGCAAGGCCGCGACGATGAGGTCGACATGTCCCACCTCACTCAGTCCCCTTGCGGCGTTCGATACGTCGAGCCGAGCCGTCGTGGCACCGCCCAGCTCGCGTGCGAGGGCCGCCCCCTTCTCGGGATTCCGCCCCGCGAGGATGAGCTCCACCTCCTTGCTGAGCTTCCTGACGTGCCGCGCGATGAAACTGCCCACCAGCCCATAACCCCCTGCGATGAGGATGCGTGCCTTCACGAGTGTTCTCCCGGGGGGCTCTCGATGACGTATCGACTGAATGCCCCACGGCGCTTCTCTAATTACCAATAGTAAGTTACGCATGGTAATATGACTGCCAGGAGGTTCGGGGTATGAACGTCCCTGGCCCTGGGCGGCCGGGGAACGGGAGGCACGAGCATTGGCGGTGGCGAAACGAATGGCGAAGGAGGCGCGCAGGAGGCAGCTCCTGGAGACGGCGCTCGAGATCGTCCGGTCCGAGGGCACCGAGGCGCTGACGCTCTCCTATCTGGCCGAGCGTGCAGGCGTGACCAAGCCGATCGCCTACGAGCACTTCGGCTCGCGCTCCGGGCTGCTCATCGCGCTGTATCGCGACTATGACGAGCGACAGGCCCAGGCCATGCGCGCGGCCCTGGAGGCCAACGGGAGGACGCTCGAGGACGTCGTCGGGATCGTCAGCGCCGCCTATGTGGACTGCCTCCTCACAGCTGGGCCGGAGTTTGGCGCGATCGCCGCGGCGCTCTCCGCCACCGAGGAGATGGAGGACTTCCTGCAGTCCCTGCGTGACTCCTATATCGCCGAGCTCCGCAAGGCGTTCGCGCCCTTCACGAAGCTCCCCCGAGGGGAGGGGCAGGCGCTGCTGACGGGCCTCCTCGGTGCCTCCGATTCCCTGTCGCAGGCCGCGGCCTCGGGCCGACTCTCACGCGCGCAGGCGGTCAGCGCGCTCTCGCACATCATGCTGGGGGCTCTCCGATCGAGTGCCGGGTGAGCCCCCACATGACTCCCCGCGGGGCTCGGAGCGAGACCGACTCGAAGTGGCTTCGGCGCGCACCCAGGTTGTGGAGGCTTCGACTGGCACGTTCCGCTGGCGGCGGGGCTCACGCTGCGACACCTGATGGAGGGGTTCATCTGGGGCTTCGCGCGCGTGAGCCGGGGCGCGGGACTGAACAAGGACCTGAAGCTGGACACTGCTCACGCCGGAATCAGCGCCCGGGTGAGGTGCTTGACGTAGTCGGCGCGGGCGCGGCTCGTACCCAGCGTGTCCGGGCTGGAGATGGCCAGGTGCAGGAGACCCACGTACGTGGAATAGGCCTGCAGCGCCCAGTGGCGCGCCTCGCGAGCCGGCAGGCCGAGCGCCCGGTACAGCGTCACCAGATAGCCAATGCGCCGCTGTGACACACGCGCGAGGACCGGCTGGATGCGTGGATCCGCGGCGGCGCCCGCGACGATGGCGACCTCGATCTTCCCCTGCGGGTCCGCCTCGAACGTCAACACCAGGAGTTGATACAGCCGCTCCCGGGGGTCTCGCAGTGCGTCCAGCCGGGCGATGACATGGGTGGTCGCCAGTTGCTCCCAGCGTGCGAGCGCCGCCTGGAGCAACTCCGCGCGGTCCTTGAAATGCCAGTAGAAGCCCCCCTTCGTCACCCCAAGCCGCCGGGCCAGCTTCTCCACCGAAAGGGCCTCGATGCCATCCGCGAGGCTCCAGAGCGCGGCGTCCGCCCAGTCCTCGGCCGAGAGCCCCGGGCCCCGGCGCTGCCCGCGAATGTCCTCGAGTGGCCGTAGGGGCGTGGGCGCGGGTGTACGTGCGGAAGTGCGTCTCATCGTTCGCCGCAGTCTGGCGGACCCCCTTCCCGGCGTCCAGGGTGGCGTCCACAGGGGCCTGGACAATACGGCACCGTATCGGGATACGGTGCCGTATCCTATGACGAGAACGGGGTGCTGCACATGCGAGTGACGAACGGGTCGTTGCTGATACTCACCGGAGCGGTGCACCAGGTCGTGGGGCTGGTGGTCTACCGGAAGCCGCTGCTGGAAATGGTGCATGCGGGCGTGTTCAACAGCGTGGGCGAGGACACCAGTGCCCGCGCGGCGGCCTTCTGGTTCCTGGCCGCGGGCGGGCTCATGCTCCTCATCGGAGCGCTGTGCCGCTGGGTGGAGCGCGAGCTGAACCGCCCCCTCCCGGCGAGCTTCGGCTGGGGGCTGCTCGGCGTGGCTCTCTTCTGCGTGGTCCCCATGTTCGAGACCGGAGCCTGGGTGTTCTTCCCGCTGGGCCTTCGCGTCCTCTTCCAGGCCCGAACGCCCAAGGCACTGCCAGAGGTGCTGCGCCCCTTCGCGAAACGGGCGGACCACGTGGACGTGAAGACGGTGGAATCAGAGGCCTCGCTGCGCGCCTTCCTCGCGGGGCTGCTGTCGTACCAGCCCGCGTGGGTGACGGCCCTGTATGGGGTGCGGCGCGTCTTCGTCCGGATGCTCGGGCTGAGGCAGCTCGGCATTCCCAGGCCCCAGCACCCGCGCCCGGAAGACATCCCCATGACCCCGGGCAGCGCCGCCGCGTTCTTCACGGTGCGCCACGCGGAGGAGGAGCACGTCTGGGTGGCGGCGGCGACGGACTCGCACCTGGAGGCGACCCTCGCCGTCGTCATGGAGCCGACCGGCGGAGCCCGGAAGCGCTTCCACGTCGTGACGCTGGTGCACTACCGGCACTGGACCGGACCGGTGTACTTCAACGTCATCCGGCCCTTCCATCACCTCGTCGTGGGGGGAATGGCCCGGAGCGCGGCGCGGCAAGGGCCCGCCCTGGGCCTGGCCTGAGAGCGCCCAGACCCTCTCCCAACGGGAGAGGGAGGTGGAGGGAGCTCCGCACTCGAGGGCGGTTGCGGCTTGCGCAGATGCGCCGCTATAGTCCGCGTTCCCCTCGGTTGGACTGCCCTGCCAGTGGCGACGCACGCTGCGGCGCGCTCATCATTTTTTAGAAACGAACACACGACACCATGGGTCTTCAACAGGCCACACCCGAATACCTCGACCAATGCCGCGCCGCACAGCGCGCGGAGCAGGAACAGTCCCTGGCCAGCACGAACAACTGGGCGCATGTCGACAAGCCCCAGGCGCATGCCGACTTCGATGCGTTCTACAAAGAACTGGCCCCGCTGATCGATGCGAACGCCCCCGCGTCTCCCGCAATCCAGGCCCTGATGGCAAAACACTTTGCCATCGCATCGCGCTTTTACACGCCGTCGCGTGACGCCTATGTGGGCACCGCCCTGTTCTACGCAGACAACGCCGACATGAAGGCGTTTCACAACGGGTACCACCCGCGCATGGTTGAGTTTCTGGGCGAGGCGATTTACGCCTACGCGCAGCAGAACGTGCGGTAGTTGCGTATTCCGGCGAAGTGGAACACCCGTTCCGGCCATGTGGAACAGTCGGAGCGTCAGCGACGCTGGCCGGGGTTCACTTCGCCCCCTTCGTGGGAGAGAATGAGTATCCAGCGGCACGGGAATGATACCGCCTGGTATTGTCGACGGCCCGCCACGTCTCAGGTCGAAAACGTGATGTCCTGGCCAGCTGTTCCCGTTCGTATCAGTAGGCCAGCCTCCATATTCTTCGATCCAATCCCTACGGTATTTCTCTCGTGCGTTATTCCATTCGTTACGTCGTTTCTCGAGATCGGAGCCAGGGGGTAGTCGCAGCAGCAGTGCGTCACGGCCAGAATGATGCCGATAAGAGAGAGCGGTCGATTCTAATGGAACGTGGACAGGTCCGGTGCTCGCGGGCATGAAGGTTCTCCTGGCCCACGGCCGGGGCTCCCGTATGCTGCGTCCGAGCATGAACGAGCTACACGTCGCCTGGGCCCCCTGGTCCGGCCCGGGTCACGAGCATCTGGTCCTCCGCGAGGTCTCCGGTGCTCTCACCGCGCACAGCACCGTCGAGGGCGTCTCGGACCAGGGCCGCCGCTTCTCCCTTCGCTACTTCCTGCGCACCGACTCCGCCTGCCGCGTTCGCGAGGTGGAGCTGGCCCTCCTCGGCAGTGATGCCCGGCTCTCCCTCCGCTCCGATGGGGCCGGCCAGTGGTCCGACGACAAGGGCCGGTCCCAGCCCGAGCTCGATGGCTGCATCGACGTGGACATCTCCGTCACCCCCTTCACCAACACCCTCCCGATCCGGCGCCTCGGGCTCGCCCCCGATGCGTCCGATGACATCGCCGTCGTCTACCTCGACGTCCCCTCGCTCTCCACCCGCCGCTGCCGCCAGCGCTACACTTCTCTCGGCCCCGCCCTCTACCTCTTCGAGAGCCTCGAGACCGGCTTCCGCGCCGAGCTCCCCGTCGACCCGGCCAGCCTCGTCCTCGACTACCCCGGCCTCTTCCGCCGCCTGCCCCCGCGCTGATGCCTCCTCTCGCTCTCCAGAAGGGGCCGGGCTCCCTCCGGCGCCTGGTGCTCGTGGGCCTGGGCGTCCTCACCTGCGGCGTCTTCGGCCTGGCCTTCGTCGTGGACCGCTTCGGCCAGCGTGAGCGCGCCACCCGGGCCGATGTCGTGGTGGTGCTCGGCGCCCGCGTGCTGCCGGGCGGCGTCCCCTCTCCCGCACTGCGCGCCCGCGTCGAGAAGGCCGTGGACCTCTACCACCAGGGTCTCGCTCCCCGGCTCCTCTTCTCCGGCGGCGTGGGCGTCAATTCCCCCTCCGAGGCCCGCGTCATGCGCGACGTCGCCGTGCGGCTCGGCGTGCCCGCGGACGCCTGTCTCCTCGAGGAGCAGAGCCACTCCACCGAGCAGAACGCGCGCTTCTCCTCGGCGCTGCTGCGCTCGCTCGGCGCCCGCCGCGTGGTGGTGGTGTCCGACCCCTACCACCTGCTTCGCGCCCGCCAGTACTTCCGGCTCCACGGCTTCGAGGTCTCCACCAGCCCCGCCTTCCTCACCGACCGCAACCTGCGCGCCTCCGGCCGCTTCTACTGGACGGTACGCGAGGCCTTCGCGCTGCTCGCCCACCCCCGCGTGCTGTTCGCCCGCGAGCTGACTGCACAGGGGGTGGAGTGAGCCGCCCGGACGGGAGCTGGAGAGAGGAGCCGCCCGGTCGCCTACCGCTCGGGAGCGGTCGTATTCTGGGCCTCCAAGTTACTTTTCAGGTAATATCTTCTGAAGGCCCATGATGTGCAGGAAGACCTCCTCTTTTTTGCTTGGTGGAACACAGGGCTCCGGCCGCCTCGAAAGCGCCAGCAGGTGGTACACCCGCCTGAACAGTGGGACTGTACTCGCGAGGTCGTCCGGCAATTGATCCAGATCGACGCTGTCGACCTGCTGGCGCTTGGCGAAGTGACGGCGGAGGAGGCAGAGCGACTCAGGCGGGCCTGTGAGCCTGAGTTTTCAAGGCGTTTCTTGGTCGACGCTGGTCCAGAAGGAGGAGGTCACCGGAACCTGGCGGTGCTCTACAATGGGGACAGGCTCCAGCGCATCGGTGGGCCATGGGAGCTATACGACCGTTGGGGTGGGAAAAGGCTTCATGTGGGCATGCACCTGCTCTTTTCCATCGTCCCCTCGTCAGCGCCCTTCCATCTCTTCGCCGTGCATTGGCCCTCGCGGGGCTCGGGATGGCCCTCCAGACGCGTATCGACGAGCTATCCAACTCAGGTCAGCGTCCGACCCAAGTGATGGTTCTCGGTGATTTCAACGACGAGCCGTTCAACGAGTCCATGAGTACCGCCCTGCTGGGGTCGAGGGATCGGAACCTGGTCCGGAAGGTGCCCCAGCTCTTGTACAACCCCTTCTGGCGACTCATGGGGGAGCGGCAGGTGCTCGAAGAAGAGAAGGATGGTCGCCTCGGAGCGGGCACCCACTACTTCGAGGGTACGGTCGCCACGCACTGGCATACGTATGACCAATTCCTGGTATCGGCTTCTCTCCTGTCCGGCCCGGGTTGGGTCCTCAAGGAAGGGGGCACACGAATCTGGCAGAAGCCTCCTTTGTTGAGATCCCCGGGCAGATTCGCCTCTTCCTTCGATCACTTCCCCATCCTGGGCGTGCTGACCCACATGCGCCCCTCAGAAAATCCAGGAGCATGAGCATGACGAGCTTCCAAGACGCATTCCACAAAGGTCTTGAGGCCTACGAATCGGCGGACCGCGCGAGGAAGGAGATCTTCGCGGTGTTCGATGATTGCGCGAAGCAGGTGAGTGCTGCGAGTGGAGGGGCCATCAGCTTGTCGTACAGGGAGAAGTCGAGAGAACGTCGCGGGAATAAGACCATCGCCGACGTGGTGACGGGTGTCTTGCCCACCTATGAATCCTACGAGGCGCTCGAGGCCAGGATCGCAGATGGGACGCAATCGGGTGCCGTGGAGTTGTGCGAGTACAAGCTCTCCCCCCGCGGTTATCCCGTCTCCATCGCCTACGCCGATGTCCATGAGTACTGCCATGACAAGCCATCGTTGGAGCAGGCCCTGGTCGATCTGCTCGGGCATCCCGTCACGGGTGGGGTGCTTCGGCAGTTGATGGACCTGCAGGCGAAGACGAGGAGTGGTGGGGCTGGCGGCCATCCCCAGGTGACTGACGTGCGGAACGGCAAGGGGGATTAGGCACTGTCACGAACTGGGGGGATGGGCGATGCGCCTCCGATAGAGTCATTGTCTGGGAGGACCGAAGGAAGGAAGCTGTGCGCCCATGTCCCGCAAGCGGCCCAATGCCCTCGTCCGGCTCGCCTTCTTCGTCGAGCACCACGCCGAAGCGTGGGGCTGGCGCATCCGGCGCAAGCTGGGGCTGGCCGGCCGGCCTCGCATCCTCCCCTACCGCGGCTATGGGACGAACGGGCAGGCCGTCATCAAGGCCCGCGTGCTGGAGAACCGCCACGTGCGCCCGCCCTGGAAGCGGCACACCCTGCTGGGCAGCGCCATCGCCTCGTGGAAGCGCTACATGACGGTGGAGATTCCCCATGCCCGCCTGGTGGCGCGCTGGGGCGAGCACCGCTGGGAGGGCACCACCGACGAGGAGGGCTTCCTGGAGCTCTGGGTGTCCCCTCCCGAGGGGCTGAAGTCCGGCTGGCACGACGTGGAGCTGGAGCTGCTCTCTCCCGCCTCCCAGGGCGTGGAGCGCGTGCGCACCCCCGTCCTCGTGGCCGGCCCCGAGGCCGAGTACGGCATCATCAGCGACATCGACGACACCGTCATCGTCACCAACGTCACCAACTTCCTCAAGCGCACCTGGACGCTCTTCCTCACCGAGCACCGCACGCGCCTGCCCTTCGAGGGCGTGGATGCCTTCTACGAGGCGCTCCACCAGGGCAGGAGTGGCTCGGCCAACAACCCCATCTTCTATGTCTCCTCCAGTCCGTGGAACCTGTACGAGCACCTGGACGAGTTCCTCGGGCTGCACCGGATTCCGGCCGGGCCGCTGCTGCTGCGCGACTGGGGGCTGAGCCGCCACGGCTTCGCGCCCGGGGGCGGGCACGGGCACAAGCTGGAGAAGATTCGCGGGGTGCTGGGCACGCTGGAGTCGCTGCCCTTCATCCTCATCGGCGACAGCGGGCAGGAGGACGCCGAGCACTACCGCACCATCGTCCGCGAGTTCCCCGGCCGCATCCGCTGCGTCTACATCCGCAACGTGTGGCACCACTCCGGCCGCGAGCGCGAGCTGGCCCTCATCGCCGAGGACATCCGCGCCGCCGGCAGCCAGATGCTCATGGTGGACGACACCGTGACGGCCGCCCGCCACGCCGCGAGCCAGGGGTGGATCCGCTGGCGCGAGGTCGCCGAGGTCCAGGCCCATCAGCAGGAGGATGCCCAGGCGCGCTCCCTCCTGGACAAGCTGGACCGCGAGCCGGGTTGAGCCGCCCGCCGCCCGGGGTTTCTCCGTTGTTGCTTGAGTCGCCCGGGAGGGCGTGGCAGACGGCGACTCGGACCCAGGGCGGAGCTTGGGGGGCCCGTCCACCAACCCCCGAGGACGATGATGCGTCGCAAGCTGATGAAGACGTTGCTGTGCGTGGTTCCGGCGGCCCTGCTGGGCGCCTGTGGTGGAGCGGTGGAGACCGCGCAGGAGGCCGAGCCGGGCCAGAGCACCCAGGGTGTCGTGCTGCCCGCGCCCCCGGCGAACTATCAGCTCGAGCTGGAGGAGGCTTCGGTGGACGCGGGGCCGCTGTCCGCGCTGGCCTCGGGCAACGCCGTGCACCACTGGACCGAGGGCTACCTGCGCGGGTTCGACTTCGCGTGGCCGTACTCGGGCTCTCCCTCGGTGGACAAGGCCGCCGAGGCCGTCCTGGGCCTCCAGGACTATGGCCTCTACGGTGAGCCGGGCGTGGTGCTGAGCTTCGCGCAGTTCAAGACGGACGTGTACTCGGAGTTCCAGCCGGTGCCCCCCTCCCTCCTCGCCGCGTACAGCAACGGGGCGGAGACGGTGCAGGTGAAGCGCTACTACACCAGCTACCTGGTGGCCGCGGGCTCGACGGGCTGGTTCAACCTGTACGTCGTCCTGTTCCCGCAGTCGCGCAAGGTCATCGTCTTCGAGCAGACCGCCTACGAGACCTGAGCCGGACGCCTCTCCCCCTGGGGAGAGGGCCGGGGCCGCTTCCCGCTGGAAGTCCGGCCCCGGCGGCAGTGCCTGGACGTCCTGGCGGGCTCACTGACAGTCGGAGTCGGCCGAGTCCGCCCATCCATCCGCGTCGTCGTCCGCGCCATTGGAGCAGCGGCCGGACTCGCGGGGCACGTACTCGGTGATGTGCAGCGAGTAGCGGATGGGCGAGGCCCTGTCATTGCCAGTCAGGCCGTCCACCACCACCAGCACCGTCTGTCCTTGCAGCAAGGGCAGCTTCACCACCGGCGCCCCCGTCTTCCCCGCGGTGCGGCTCGCCGAGCAGGCCAGCTCCCGGCCCCGGCACCCCGTCAGCACGTACAGCGCGTTGCCGTGGCCGCTGCCCACCGTGTCGAAGACGAAGGTGCCACTCCTCGGCGCTGTCCACAGGTGCGCCCGGTCCTGCTGCAGCACCGCCCCGCACGTGCCCTGGAAGCCGTCCCCCGCCTGCGCCGTGTCCCCCAGGTACGTCACCGGCAACGCGCTGCCCAGGTCCGTGTCCGCGCACCCGCTCCCGCCACAGCCCGGTGCGTCCTGGCAGTCCGTGTCCGCGCAGTCCACCCACCGGTCTCCATCATTGTCCGTGCCGTCGAAGCAGCGCCCGGCCTCCGTGGCCAGCAGCTCGTCGATGTGCAGCTCGAAGTCCCCCGCGCTGAAGTTGCCTCCCAGCGGCGAGTCCACCACCACCAGCACCCGCTGGCCCGCCAGCAGCGTCGCCGACACCCGCGCGCCTCCGCCGTAGCTGATGCCGTCCGTGGCGCACGCGAGCTCCGCGCCCCCACAGCCGTCCCGTCTCACGCTCAGCAGCGTGTCCAGCGCCGAGCGCGCCGTGTCGAAGGTGAAGGTGCCGCTCCTCGGCGCCGTCCAGAGGAAGCCCCGGTCCGGCGCGCCCCGGCCCCCGCACGCGGACTGGTGGTCATCATTGGCGTACGCCGTGCTTCCCTTCACCCGCACCGGCAGCTCGCTGCCCAGATCCCTGTCCACGCACACCGGTGTCGAGCGGTAGCACACGTTGGGCACACCCGCTCCGCCGCACGTCTCGCCCTCGGGGCAGGTGCCGCAGTCGAGCGTCCCGCCGCACCCGTCCTTCACCGTGCCGCAGTTCTTCCCCAGGAAGCAGCAGGTGTACGGCCGGCACACCGTCTCGGCGCAGACATTGGGCACGCCCCCGCCCCCACAGGTCTCCCCCGGCCCGCAGGTGCCGCAGTCGAGGATTCCTCCGCACCCGTCCGGCACGATGCCACAGTCCTTGCCCAGCTCGGCGCACGTGGCCGCCAGGCACGGCGAGCCGCAGACGTTGGCCACGCCGCCTCCGCCGCACGTCTCGTTCCCGAAGCACTGTCCGCAGTCGAGCACCCCCCCGCACCCGTTGGAGATGATGCCGCAGTTCTTCCCCTGCGCCGTGCACGTGGTGGGAATGCATGTGGCCGGGCCGCACACGTTGGGCGCTCCGCCTCCGCCGCAGGACTCGCTCCCGGGACAGGTGCCACACTCGAGCGTCCCACCGCACCCGTCCGGGAGGGTGCCGCAGTTCTTCCCCAGCCCCGAGCACGTGGCCGGCGCGCAGGGCGGGCTGCCACAGACGTTGGGCACGGCGGCGCCGCACGTCGTGCCCCCAGGGCAGGTGCCGCACTCGAGCGTCCCCCCGCACCCGTCCGACAGCGTGCCGCAGTTCTTCCCGAGCGCCTCGCACGTGGTGGGCGTGCAGCGCGCCCGGCCGCAGGTGTTGGGCGCGCCGCCGCCGCCGCACGTCTGTCCCTCGGGGCAGGTGCCGCACTCGAGCGTTCCCCCACAGCCATCGGCCAGGGTGCCGCAGTTCTTGCCCAGTGCCTCGCAGGTGATGGGCGTGCAGGGCGCCCGGCCGCAGACGTTGGCGGTACCGCCTCCTCCACACGTCTCCGGAGGCGTGCAGAGGCCGCACTCCAGCATCCCTCCGCACCCATCTGGCACGGCGCCACAGTTCCTGCCCAGCGACTCACACGAGGCCGGCGTGCAGGGCATGGGAACGCACCGGTTGGGCAGGCCACTGTCGCCACAGGCCATGCCCTCGGGGCAGGTGCCACAGTAGAGGACGCCGCCGCAGCCATCGATGGCCGTGCCGCACTCCAGCCCCTGCTCCTCGCAGCTTCTCGGCTGGCACCCGTTGCGCGCGAGCGTGCCCGGGGGCGGATCCTCATCCACCGTCCCCCCGCATGCCACCAGCAGCACCGAGACCAGGCCCACCCACCCGAGGAGCCCGCTCCACCGCACGCCCATGCCCCTGCCCTTCGCCCACGCTTCGAGTGGCCGACGAGGGCACAACCTGTGGCGCCACCCCCCGCGAGGGAAGGGGTCCCCGGGGGCCGAGCGCTCCCCGGTGAACGGATGGGGCTCGTCCCCGGGTACAGGAGGGTGAACGGTTTCCGACACCCCCTTGCCCGGGAGCACCGATTCCTACATCCGCTCCAGGGCGCCACCTTGCGTGGGCGGGCTGCCGCTCGCGTGAGGGGGGTGTGGGAGCTGATGCGGCGTCCCTGGACTTTCGCGACACGTATCGCGGTGGGATTCGCTGCCTCGCTGGCGATCGCTCTGGCCATCGCCACCATCTCCGCGCTCGCCCTGCGCTCGGTGCTCACCGGCAACGAGCAGCTCACCACGGGCCCGACCCTGCACCTGGCGAAGGTGGAGAGCCTGCGCCGGGCCTTCAGCGAGAAGCTCGCCGCCCAGCGCGGTTTCGAGCTGACGCGCAACGACGCCTTCCGGGGGGACGAGCAGCGGGCCCGGGCGCAGTTCCAGGAGACGCTGGAGGAGCTGCGCTCGCACGCCCAGGGGGAGGATGAGGTGCGGGCACTGGAGGAGGTGGCCGCCAGCGAGCAGGCGCACCAGGCCCTCAGTGCGCGGAAGAGGGAGGCGCTGCTGCGGGATGCCTCCTTCACGGAGCTGAGGCAACTGGGCCAGAAGGTGGTGGCGGCGCGGGCGCGGACCGACGAGGCGTTGAAGGCGCTCGCGCAGCTCACCCGGGAGCGGCTGGAGGCGGGAGTCCAACAGGAGAGGCGGGCGGACCGCCGGGCGCTCTGGCTCATCCTCGTCGCGGCCACGCTGGGGCTGCTGGTGGCGATGGGGCTGGCCTGGGTGCTCACCCGCGCGCTGTGGCCCCTGCACCACGAGGCGCGTGCCTCCGAGGAGCGCTTCCGGCTGTTGGTGGAGGGGGTGAAGGATTATGCCCTGTACCTGTTGGACCCCCAGGGACGGGTGGCGAGCTGGAACCCGGGCGCCGAGCGCATCCAGGGCTGGCGTGCCGAGGAGATCATCCATCAGCCGGGCGCGCTGTTGTACCCGCCGGAGGAGGTGGCGGAGGGGCAGCCGCGGAAGGATCTGGAGCGGGCGACGCGCGAGGGGCGGCTGGAGTCGCAGGGGTGGAGGCTGCGCAAGGACGGCTCGCGCTTCTGGGGTGAGAGCCTGCTCACCCCGCTGCGCGACGAGCGGGGCCGGCTCGATGGGTTCGTGGTGCTCACGCGCGACATCACCGAGCGCCGGCGGATGGAGCGTGCCCAGCGTCTCTTCGTGGAGGCCGAGCGGCTCTTCCTCTCCGCGGGAGATCCGGACCTGGTGGTGGCGGAGCTGGTGCGGCACCTGGTGCCGGATCTGGCGGATGGCTGCCTGCTCTTCCTGCTCACGCCCACGGGCGAGCTGACGCCCCGCACGGTGCGCCACGTCTCGCCGGAGATGGAGCGCCTGTTGTGGGAGATGAGCCAACGCCGCACGCCGGCGAGGGGCCTGCTGCACCGGCTCTGGGAGGTGCTCCGGTCGGGACGCTCGGAGCTGGTGACCGAGGTGGCGCCGGAGCGGCTGGAGCAGGTGGCGGTGGAGGCCGGGCAGCAGCAGCTGGTCCGGAAGCTGGCGACGAGCTCCTCGCTGACCGTGCCGCTGCGAGCCGGGGGGAGGACGCTGGGCGTGCTGGTGCTGATGACGCAGAAGCCCGAGCGGCGCTTCACGGAGACGGACCAGGTGTTCGTCGAGGAGCTGGCCGGGCGCGCGGCGTTGTCGCTGGACAACGCGCGGCTGCTGCGCGAGGCGCAGGCGGCGCTGGAGCTCATCGGGGTGGCGTCGCACGACCTGGGCACGCCGCTACAGGCGTTGCAGTTGATGCTGGGCAAGCTGCGGCGCGCGCCGCCGGCGGACGTGGACAAGCTGCGCGAGGGGCTCACCGCAGCGATGCGCTACACGCAGCGGTTGGGGAGGCTGCTGCACAACCTGCTGGACCTGTCGCGGCTGGGCTCGGGGAGGATGGAGCTGGAGCTGGGGGAGGTGGATCTGGCGGAGCTGGCGCACGAGGCGGTGGCGCGGCACGCGGAGCAGGCGGCGGAGGTGGGGAGCCGGCTGGTGCTGGACGTGCAGTTGGGAGTGGTGGGGAGATGGGACCGGCTGCGGCTGGAGCGGGTGCTGACGAACCTGCTGTCCAACGCCTTCAAGTACGGCAAGGGGAGGCCCATCGAGGTGCGGGTGGAGCGCACGGATGGGCACGGGCGGTTGAGGGTGCGCGACCACGGGCCGGGGATTCCGCGGGAGCAGCAGCGCCACATCTTCGAGCGCTTCAAGAAGGCGCCGACGGAGGGGGAGAAGAAGGAGGGCTTCGGGCTGGGGCTCTACATCGTGCGGCAGTTGGTGGAGGCGCACGGGGGCACCG
Source organism: Archangium lipolyticum (assembly GCF_024623785.1). Classification (NCBI taxonomy): domain Bacteria; kingdom Pseudomonadati; phylum Myxococcota; class Myxococcia; order Myxococcales; family Archangiaceae; genus Archangium; species Archangium lipolyticum. The sequence goes on along the minus strand of NZ_JANKBZ010000039.1, from coordinate 42,299 downwards.
TGCGGGTGGACAGCGAGGTGGGGGAGGGGACGTCGTTCACCGTTGAACTTCCGATTTCGCCAGCCAGTCGGGAAGTGGATGCCTTCTCACAGCCTCCGGGGCTGGTGCACTAGTCCGATTGAACGGGGTATCGGGCCAGGACACCCTGGGGAAGTTCCGCGAGGTGAGTCACATGGTGAAGCTGGCCCTTCTGGGGGAGTCCTATCCCGCGCAGCTGCGGGAGAATCCGCAGGCGCTCCGAGACGTGGAGGTGGTGTGGTCGGGGACGTCGCTGGGAGCCTTCCGGGAGGAGGTACCGGCGAGGCGTCCGGACGTGCTGGCGCTGGACTTCCTGGAGCTGAACGGGGTGGAGACGGGGGTGGTGCCGACGCTGCTGGAGGGCTCCGGGGCGAGGCACGCCATCGTGACGTACCGGTTCGCGAGGCGGGGGGTGTTGCAGCAGTACCCGGCGGGGAAGGTGAGGCTGCTGCAGGGGCCCATCTCGCTGTCGCTGCTGAGGGCGCACGTGCACCTGGCGGTGCTGGACGCGATGTTGCAGCCGGCGGCGGTGAAGGCGCCGGTGGCCCAGGGGGCACCGGTGGTGGGCGCGGGAGCTTCGGCGGCGGGGCTGCAGTTGGGGGCACCGGGGTCGGGGACGTTGGCGACGGTGACGGTGCCGGCGACGCCGAGGCCGCCGCTCTACTCACCGGAGAAGCTGGGCAAGCTGCTGGAGGTCTCCAGCGCGGTGCAGTGCGAGTGCCCCAACCACCTGTCGCAGCTGGTGAGCAGCCTGCAGGCCTTCGAGGAGTACTCGAAGCACTGCGAGAACCGGAACGAGGCGGACCGGCAGGTGCACGCGCTGCTGTACAAGTACACGGCGGCGGCGCGCGCGGTGATGGAGGAGGCGCTCACCGCGCTGGTGAAGCACGAGAACATCCAGCTGTAACCCTTCTCGTGCTCACACCGTCGGGATGATGGGGGGCATCGGGGGCAGGGGTGGTTCCCGTGTCTCCTCCACCGAGGCCAGTCCGCGCAGCGCGTGCGGCTCGTGGGCGCGGGCGTCCTCCTCCAGCCGCTCGAACTCCACCGCGTCGTGCGCGCAGAACACCCGCACATCCCGGTCGTGCCGGCGCACCAGCTCGCGCAGCCGCTCCTGGTTCAGCCGCCGCATCCGCCCGTCCTTCTGCATCAGCTCCTGGTAGGCCCACAGGCCCGGTGTGCACCGCGGCCGCGTCGGGTTCATCTCCTCGTGGTAGAAGTACGCGTCGCCCGCGTGCAGCAGCCACCCGTCCGACTGCTGGACGGCCACCCCCGCGTGCCCCAGCGTGTGCCCCACCAGCGGCACCAGCAGGATGTCCGGCGGCAGGCCCTCCAGGTCCCTCACGCACTCGAAGCCGAACCACCGGTCTCCCCCGCGCGGCATCGGGTACGTCACCCAGTGTGGCTGCGTGCTCCACTGCCTCGGACGGAAGCGCCTCCGGTCCAGCCACGTCAGCTGCGACACCGCCGCGTCCGCCTCCGCCGCCATCACGTGCACCCGCGCCGCCGGGAAGTCGTCCAGCCCTCCCGCATGGTCGAAGTCCAGGTGCGTCAGCACGATGTGCCGCACGTCCTCCGCCTTGAAGCCCAGGCGTTCGATCTGCCGCACCGCCGTCATCGCCTCGTTGAGCTGCGGCCGGCAGAGGAAGTCCAGGAAGATGGGGCTCAGCCGCTGCCTCGGGTTGCGCACGTCCTCCAACCCGAAGCCCGTGTCCACCAGCACCAGCCCCTGGTCCGTCTCCAACAGCAGGGTGTGGCACACCAGCGCCGCCGGCACTCCGCCCGGCCGACGCCTGCCATCCATCAGCCGCCCACCCGGTGGGCACATCGTCACGCAGTTCAAATGGTGGACGCGCATCCCGCGGCTCCCTTCCGCCTTCGGCCGGCCTCGCCGGGCCCGTGGCTTCGTTTCCTCGCAAAGGTGGGATGTGGTCATCCGGCGAGCCAGATGCCGGGGCTGGGTTGTGCTCGGTTGCCTGGCGCTCGGGGAAGACCCTCACCCCGGCCCTCTCCCAGGGGGAGAGGGAGGCAGGGGCCGCATCGGTGCGACTCCCGCCTGCTCTGCTGCCCGGGTCCGGGTAGAGTCCCCTCCCATGCGATCCTGGTTCCTCCTCGCCGCCGCGCTCCTCCCGGGCGCCGCGGCCGCCGCCGGACACGAGGTGTCCCTCGGCTCCACCGCCGTCATCCTCTCCAACGGTGGCACCTATAACGTCAGATCTCCCCGGTTCGGTTTCGAGGCCGCCTACTCGAAGGAGCTCGGTTCCTGGCGGCTCGGCGGCGGTGTCCGCTGGTTTCCCGCCGGTCTGGGGAGCGTCCCGGCCGAGGTCTTCGCCCGGGTCCTCCTCGGTCCACGGCTGGGCACGTGGCGGCCCGCGGTGGGTCCGGAGCTGGGCCTCAGTGGCCTGCCCGTCATGGTCACGCCCCGGAACGGCTATGCCGATGACCTCACGCGCCATCAGTCCGGGCAGATCGGCCCCGCCTATGTCGCGCTCCATGCCGCGCCCCTGCGCTTCGTCTTCCAGCGCTTCACCGCGAGTGCCCTCGAGCTCCAGTGGGGCACCCCCCTCAGCCAGCCCGGCTCCACCCTTCGCCTGCAACTCGGCCTCGTCCACCTGGGGATGACACTGTGAGACCGCTCTTCGCCGCACTCCTCTTCCTCGCCGTGAGCTCCTGTTCCTCGCGGCCCTCCCTCGACGCGGCCGCTGTCTCCCGCGCTGGCGACTTCGCCTCGGGCGTGGACAAGGGCCGGCTGATGTCGAACGTGGACGCGCTCGTCGCCGCCCACCGCGCGGACACCCCGCTGGACTGCGGCCTCTTCTCGCCCTCGCGGACCGACCCGGCGGACCGGCCCGTGTGCAACCTCACCCGGGAGAAGGCGCGCCAGCTGGTACGTGAGCGCTTCGAGTCGCTCGGCTACACCGTCACCACGCACGACACGGAGGATGCGCGCTTGCCCACCTCGACCGTCATCGCCGAGGTGCGTGGCACCGAGCACCCCGACGAGGTGGTGGTGGTGGGGGCCCACTACGACGCCTACTTCGCGGGGGCGGACGACAACAGCTCGGGCGTGGCCGTCATGTTGGAGATGGCGCGGCTGGCCTCGGGCAAGCGCTTCGCCCGCACCGTGCGCTTCCTGGGCTTCGACCTGGAGGAGCTCGGGCTGGTGAGCAGCACGCGCTACATCCAGGCGCACCCGGACGAGCGGATCGTCGCCTCCATCATCTTCGACTGCGTTGGCTACAAGGACCCGAGCCCCGGTGCCCAGCAGGGCCTGCCGGGCTTCCCGATGCCCACCACGGGCGACTTCATCGCCGCCATCGCCAACGAGGACTCCCGTCCCCGGCTGGAGGAGCTGTACGCGTTGAACTCCCAGCTGGACCTGGGTTTCCTGCGAGGCGCGGTGACGCCGAACGATGGCTCTGGCGCCGCCGCGGGCAACCTCATGCGCAGCGACCACGCCCCCTTCTGGGTGGCCGGACAGAGCGCCCTCTTCCTCACCGACACCGCCAACTTCCGCAACCCCCACTACCACCAGAAAACCGACGTGCCCTCCACGCTCGATCCGGACTTCCTCGCTGACGTCACCCAGCTGTCCGCCGCCGGGCTCTCCTTCTGGGCGGGAGGACCGCTGCCATGAGCATTTCCACACTTCTCGTGCTCTCCGCGCTGGCCTCCGCGCCAGCCGTGGCCGATGCGCCCCGGCACCAGCTCTCGCTGTACGTCCGCTCGGGGGGGACGGTGTACCTCTCCCCGGCGCGCACCCAGGGAGGACTGGGAGGAGGCCTCGGCCTGCGCGACACGGTGGACGGGCGGTGGTTGCTCCAGGCCGACGCGAATGCGCTCACGGGACTGGGCTCGGCGTTCGCGGTGCGGTTGGGGGCGGGCGTGCAGCGCCAGGGGTGGTGGTCGCCCGCGGTGCTGGTGAACCTGACGGGAGTCTTCGGGGACAAGCTGGACTTCCTCACGCCCGAGCACCCCGTGGCCATCGCGGGACCGGCGCTGGGGCTCGGGGTGACGGTGGCGCCCGCGCGCTTCATGTTGGGGAGCGCGCAGGTGTCCCTGCTGGAGTTCGGGGTAGGCGTGGGGACGGACAGTCCCGGACTGGGCCTGCTCTACGGGCTCACGCTGCTCGAGGTGGGCGTGGCGCTGTGACCCAACACACCCCTCTCCCTTTGGGAGAGGGTCGGGGTGAGGGTATCCGCCTCCCGGGTTGACTCACTGCACCACGTAGCCGAGCAGCGATTCGAAGATCTGCCCCTCGCAGTTGGACGCCGGCGAGACGAAGTGGTCCTGTCCGGCGCCGATCCGGCAGCGGTAGAGCGGCACGGTGCCCGCCACCTGCGAGGTGTAGACGTACCCCACGGGGCCGAGCGGCTGCAGCCCCTCGCAGTTCACGTCCGGCGTCAGCAGGTTGTGGTTGCCCACGCGGCACTCGTAGAGCATGCGGGTGCCGGCCTGGGGCTCGCGCAGCAGGCGCCAGGAGCGCTCGAGCGTGAAGCCGGGCGGCAGCAGGCGCGAGGAGGCCCAGTGGCCTCGCGAGGCGTGGTAGCCCCGGCGCAGGCGTGTGTAGGGCAGGTCCTCGAAGCCGCACGAGAGCCGTGGCGGGTTGAGGTCGTTGCGGTTGGCGAGCGCCCAGGTGCTCCAGGCCGGCTTGGCGCTCCCGTCCGGGCGGCGCAGCCCGAGGCCGAGACCCTGGGCGACCTCGGTCGGGTGGTCCGTCATGCGGTGATAGATGTAGCTCTCGATGCCGGGAGTCCCGAGCACGTTGCGGAACGAATCACAGACACCGGCCTGCTGGGCCGCCTCGTTGGAGTTGGGCGAGATGGAATTGACGCCACTCTCCGTGAGCTGGATTTCCCAGGCCGAGGGCACCCGGGGGAACGTCTTGCGCAGCCATCCGGCGAGGACGCCGATGTTGCCGTACGTCACGCGCGGGTAGTCATCCGCGGAGAACTGCGGGCGGGTGAGGTCGGGCGGGTAGGGGTGCCAGGCCACCCGCCACGCGCGGGAGCCCACGCGGGCGGCGAAGCCATTCAGGAACGTCATGCCCGACAGCAGCGGCTCGTGGGCGCCCGGCTGGTCGAACTCCGTGCCGAAGTGGTGCTCCAGGGAGATGAGCACCTTGGCGGCCGGCTGCCAGGAGACGACCTGGTCATAGGCCGCGGTGTAGTTGGCCGCGTACGTGTCGAGCCAGCGCTGGGTGTCGCAGGCGCCCGCGCCCTGGCCGCAGCCCACGTCGAACCAGACATTCGAGTTCACCTCGTTGTGGATGACGAAGTCGGCGATGCGGCCGTGCCCGTTCTCCCCGTTGTAGAGCCAGGACAGCATGCCGGCGAAGCGGCCGTAGTCCGCCGCGTTGTTGGGGGCGCAGAAGATGTCGAAGCCCGCCGCGGCGGGCGTGCACACCCGGCCGGCGCGAGCCCAGGCGGGCACGCCGTACACCACCGCCGTCACCACCACGCCGCGCGCCGTCCACTCGCGGATGGCCGCGTCCACGGCCGCGTCCACCACGAAGCAGCGCCCGCCGTACTCCACCTGCCCCGAGGCACACGGGGGCGCCTTCACCTGCGGCTCCCAGGTGAACCACGTCAGGTTCATGGCCACCCCGCCCGTGTTGTTGCCCGCCACCTCGTCGTAGCTCGGCCAGAAGTCCGGCTGCAGGCCCTTGATGCGGTACGCGCTCCGCGTCGGGTACGGCAGCCCCGCCGAGGCCGGTGTGCCCACCGCGCTCATTCCCAGTACGGCCACCACCGCCATGAGACGCATCATCCGCATTCGGGTCTCCTGTGCTCCGAGAGGTTCTCTCGCCCGGCTCGGGACCTATTCGCTTCAAACGGGTAAATCAAGGATTCGCTGTGTGCCTGGGCGCGGTGGACGCCCAGGGACGGGCGGCACTAGCTTGAGGGAGCAAGGAGGCTCGGCCATGCACTCTCCAGACATCCTCGGCAGCGGGCTCGTGGCCCCACGTCTCTTCCGCCTGGACGAGTACCACCGGCTCATCGATGTCGGAGTGCTCGGCGAGGATGAGCGCGTGGAGTTGCTGGAGGGGGTGATCGTCGAGATGGCGCCACAAGGCCGAGCCCATGCGCTGGTGGTTTCCCGGCTGAGCGAGAGCTTCTCGGATGCGCGTCGGTCCGACTGCCGGGTTCGTGTCCAACTGTCGCTCTCGCTGGGAGACGACAGTGAGCCGGAGCCGGACCTCGCCATCGTCACCCGGCAGGAGGAGGAGACGGCTCCGGTGCACCCCCGCTCCGCGTTGCTCGTCGTCGAGGTCGCGGACGAGTCGTTGCGCAGGGACCGGTTGCTCAAGGGCCGTATCTACGCGCGGGCCCGGGTACCCGAGTACTGGGTCGTGGATGTGGCTGGCCAGACCGTCGAGGTGTACTCCGAGCCGGATGCGGACGCGGGCCGCTACCGCACCATGCGGACACTCGGAGTGGGCGAGACGCTCTCCTCCTCCACGCTGCCCCGCCTGGCGCTCCCCGTCGCGGAGCTGTTCGCCTGAGTCAGCGGCTCAGTCCGGGAAGAACAGCGGCTCGCGCGTGGCCACGAAGTCCGAGATGCTCCCGGCTACCTCGGGCGGCAGATTCGAGAACTGCACGCCCAGTCCCGGCATCAGCTCGGGCGTCTTGTCGTTCACCTCGCGCGTCCAGCGCACCACGCCCGTCACCTTGATGGGCCTCCCACCCGGCAGCGTGAGGTCCACGTCCACCGTCGTCCCTCGCGGCACCGTCTGCACCGTCGCCACGAAGATGCCGCCCTCGCTGATGTTCGTCGAGAAGCCCGTGAAGAAGTTCGAGTCGCTGCGCAGATCGATCATCGTCTGCATCCGCACCCGCGACGAGCGGGCTCCCAGCGGCCGGGGCTCCGGAATCGTGATGTTCCCCGAGGCCGCCGCCGCCGGGCGCGCAGGGACCGTCGCCTGCCGGGCCTGCTGAGTGGCCTCGCGCTCGCGCTGCTCGCGCTCGCGTTGCTGCGCCCGGGCCGCCGCCTCGCGCTCGCGCTGCGCCCGCGCTGCTTCCTCCGCCGAGCGCTTCAGCCCCGCCTCCGCCTCCGCCAGCTCCTGCTGCGCCCGCGTGTTGAGGAGTTGCAGCGTCTTCAGCGCCGCCTGTACCTCCTGCGTCGCCTGCCTCCGGGACTCCAGCGCCTCGCTGCGCGCGGACAGGGCCCGCTCTCGCGCGTCCTCCGTGGAGCCCGTGTGCACCGAGGCCGACTCCAGCCGCGCGCTCGCTCCCCGTACGTGCTCGTCTCCCTGCCGCTCCGCGGGCACTTGCGACACCTGCTGCCGCAGCTCGGCGAGCTGGCGGGACAGCGTCTCCGCCTCCGCCGCCGCTCGGTTGAGCTGATCCGCCAGCCGGGCTTCCTGGCTGGCCTGCTCGGCCTCGGCTCGTGCGAGGTCGGCCTCGCGTGATGGCGCTGGGGACGGGGCTGCGGGCGACGGCGCGGTCATTTCGGGCACCTACTCTAGCGCGTGCCCTCGGGGGTGACGAGTGGGGAAGACCCTCACCCCAGCCCTCTCCCAGGGGGAGAGGGGGCATACACGGAGTCAAACCCGGGAACCCCGATACCCTCACCCCGTCCCTCTCCCGGTGGGAGAGGGGTAGAGGGCTCAGTCCGCTCCCTTGATGCAGGCGATCGGCTTGAGCCGGTGCACTACCTTCGCCAGCCCCGCCATCTCCACCGTGTCCAGCACGTCGTCCAGGTTCTTGTAGCAGGGCCCCGATTCGTCCAGCGGCGTCGTCCTCGTGTTGAGCAGGATGTCCGCCTTCGCCATCCGCTTGTCCGTCTCGGATTGGTTCAGCACCCGTCGCGCTTCGCCTCGCGACAGCCTCCGCCCCGCCCCGTGGTTCACCGAGTAGATGGACTGCTCCGCCCCCTTCTCCGCGAAGAGGATCGCGCTCCCCGTCTCCATCGAGCCCGGAATCAGGATGGGGTGTCCCGACTTCTCCCACGGCGTGCCCTTGAGTCCTGGATGCCCACCCGGGAACGCCCGCGTCGCCCCCTTGCGCGCCACGAACTTCCCCGACTCCTTCTGGATGAGGTTGTGCGAAATCTCGTAGTAGATGTCCGCCGTCCCGCCGAACACTTCCTCGAGCGCCGCGCACACCGCCTCGCCGATGATGAGCCGGTTGGCCACCGCGAAGTTGGCCGCCATGTTGTGCAGGTTCCAGTACTCCTTGCCCAACCGGCTCGCCGCGTCCAGCCAGATGAAGTCCTCGCTGCGCTTGCTCAGCCCCAGCTCCGCCGCCCCCTCCACGAAGTAGTGCTTCGCGATGTTCCACCCGAAGCCCCGGCTCCCCGTGTGCAACATCACCCACACGCGCCCTTCCTCATCCACCTGCATCTCGGTGAAGTGGTTGCCGCCTCCGAGGCTCCCCAGCTGATCCCTCTTCTCGTACGCCCGCTCGGGGATGTCCACCCGGTCGTCCTCCACCGGGATGAAGTTGCGCTCCGTCACCGACGCGTTGCGGCCCAGCGCCTTCGCCCCGTGGCGCACCACCTCCGCGAACGTGCGCGAGTCGATCCGCCGCTGCTTCTGCACCCGTGACGCCCCCACCCCCACCGCGATCCGGCTCGTCACCTCTTCTATCCACCGCCGGCGCTTCACCTTGTCCGCCACGTCCTCGGCCGTCAGCGTCGTCTTGAGCTGCACCATGCCGCAGCCGATGTCGTAGCCCGCCGCCGTGGGGAGCAGGATTCCCTCCGTCTCCACCACCGTGCCAATCGGCACCCCGTAGCCCACGTGGCAGTCCGGCGTCACCGCCACCCGCGTCACCCCCGGAAACGAGGCCGCGTTCACCACCTGGTCGAACACGCCCTCCTCCAGCCCCGGCAGCTCGGGGCCCTCGCCCCACAACAGCTTGTCCGACAGGAACAGGTGCGCATCCACCCTCATCGTCTTGGTCTTCGGCAGGACGTAGTGCCCCTCCGCGATCTTCTCCAACCTTTGCGTCCAGCTCATGGCGTTTGTCCCCTCGGTCGGTTCAACCGCTGGCAGCGACGGATGCGTCCTCTGGATGCTGACGAACAGAGCGGGCGTCCCTTCGTGCGATCGGTCAACGGCTGATGTGGTGCGGATGTCGACTGGAGTGATCCCGCAGTTGCCCCTTCACTGAAGAATTCCCATTTCTACTCGCGGAGCTTCAAGGGGGCTGGGTGATGGGGATTTTCGGAGCGCTGCTGGTGGCTGTGACCGTCAACGCGGGGCCTGTCGAGGTGAAGACGGCTCCGGTGTTCAACCCGGCCATCTGTGCCAAGAAACGCGTGGATGCCTGTGGCTGCCACCACGTCTACGGCATCCGCCACTGTCACCCCAAGCGCAAGAGCGACCACTGCGAGGCCATGGCTCAGGCCCCTGAGTCCTCCGAGCAGAACGCCTCCAGCGCCCGGCAGCTCTTCTCCACCGAGAAGGACTCCTCCACCGAGCAGGCGCAGCAGTGCTCCTCCGCTCTCTGAGTCTTGGACGGTAGCAGGCTCTCCCTCTCCCTCTGGGAGAGGGCCGGGGTGAGGGTCTTCTCCTCTCTCGAGAGGATCCCCCCGGATTCGTGGCTCTGATTCGTGATTCGGGACTCGCCGTGGACGGGGGCCGCCAGCGTGATGGTGGCCCGGGGCCTCATTTCGGGACGCGGGTCGTTTCTCGCACGGGGGATGACCCTCACCCCAGCCCTCTCCCAGAGGGAGAGGGGGCATTCACGGGCTCAACCTGGGATGCGAGATACCCTCACCCCGTCCCTCTCCCGAAGGGAGAGGGGATGGGGGCTCAGGCCTCGGGCGATTCCGTGATTTCCAACGTGAACTCCCTCGCTCTCACCCGCTCCAGCTCGTCTACCTCGTAGGCCGTCAGCGGCGTGCGCGAGGACACCACCAGCCAGCGCGTCCCCGGCGCTGTCCTCACCGCTAACGTGTTCCCCGACAGTCTGCGTACCTCCGCCGGACATGGCAGCGGCGCAGGTGACTCGGCCGGCCCCGGTGGCAGTGCCAGCCTCCCCGGAACGTTCGCCTGCCGCGTGTGCAGCTCCACCTGCTCCCGCTGGTGCTCGGGAATCCGCGAGGGGGGTCTGCTCCGCGGCTCCTGACCCGGGCCTCGCGGGTGGGTCTGTGTCTCTTCGCGGCGGGGCGCGTAGGCGGGCGACAGTTGTGCCAGCGCTCGCGCCACCTCCGTGTCCCGAGGGTCCAGCTCCAGCGCCACCTTCAACGCCGCCCTGGCCCGGGCCTCGCACCCGAACTGCAACAGCAGCTCCGCCGCCGTCCGGTATGAGGAGATCGCCCTCCGCTTGTCCCCCGCGCGCCGCCAGGCCTCCGCGTGGCGCACGTACAGGTGCGGATCCCTCGGTTCCAACTCGAGCAGCTTCGCGTACGTGCGCGCGCACTCGGCGAACTTCCGCCGCGTGTAGAGGTCCAGCGCCTCCTCCTTCAACTCCCTCACCCCCATCACCACACCCCCACTACCCGTGCACGAGCTCCGTCCCCGCCATCCTGCCCCCCGGGGTACAAGCATGGGCTGTGCCGGGGAGCGCAGTGGGCAATACGTTCCCCAACCCGGCGCTTCGAGAGGGATTTCGCTGGCTCCCCGCTCATCACGTCTTCCCGGACCCTGTAAGAAAGGTCGAGCGCCCACTTCCATGCTGTAATCCCTCCCGGGTCCCAACCCATGCCGCCTCACCCACCGCTCGCCCGCTTCCTCGCTCCCCACCTGAGATCCGAGGCAAGGACGTACGCCGAGCTGCCCTCGCTGGAGCCGGTGCTCACGGAGCTGCTCGCCTCCGCCCGTGGGGCATGGCCCCAGGTGCGGCTCGACGAGGCCGTCTTCCTCCGCCACCTGGCCGAGCGTCTCCCGCCGAGCGCCGATCCCGAGCGCACCCTGCGCGCCGTCCACGTGTCGGACCTCTTCCTCGCGTGTGCCTGCGTACAGGGGGACACCGTCGCGCAGGGCCTCCTGGAGACGCACTTCCTCCCGAAGGTGGCCGCCGCCGTGGCCCGCGTGGATGCGAGCGCGGATGCCGCCTCCGAGGTGTGCCAGTCGCTGCGCGAGAAGCTCCTCACCTCGGAGGGAGGCCGCCCGCCCCGCATGGCCGACTACCAGGGCCAGGGTCCGCTCGCCGCGTGGCTGCGCGCCGCGGCCGTCCGCATGGCGCTCAACCTGCGGCGCTCGGCCCGGCGTCAGGCCCGCGCCGAGGAGGAGGCGCTCGCCGATGCCACCCTCCCCGAGGGCGACCCCGAATTGGAGCACCTCCGCCAGCGCCACCGGGCCGACTTCCAGGCCGCGCTCGCCGAGGCCCTCGCCGCACTGCCCTCGCGCGAGCGCACCGTACTCCGGCTCCACCTGGTGGAGGGGCTCGCGCTGGAGCGCATCGGCACGCTGTACCGCACCCACAAGTCCACCGTCTCGCGCTGGCTGGCCCGCGCCCGTGAGGAGGTGCTCGCCGGCACCCGCGCCCGCCTCGCCGAGCGTCTCCGGCTCTCCTCGGGCGAGCTGAACAGCCTCCTGCGCGATGTGCCCGCCCAGCTCGATGAGAGCCTCTCCGCGCTCCTCGCCAGCGCGAAGTGACGCGGACACTTTTTTTCGCGCCGTCGTGCAACACCGCGCGGCCACCGGTGTCACCCGGGCAGAAGTCGAAAAAGGGAGACACCCATGTACATGAAGAAGCTGGTCGGAGTGGCCGTGGTCCTGGCGGTGACGATGTTCGGCTCGGGGGCGGGCGCGAAGCCTCCGGCGCCCAACGAGACCGAGGCCCCGGCCAAGGTCGAGGACACCTTCGTCCTGAGGAAGGGCGAGGGGCGGACCCTGGAGGTGAAGAACCTCGTCCGCGTGGCCATCGGCGACCCCGAGGTGGCCGAGGTCACCTTCGAGGGTTCCGATGACATGATCATCCGCCTCACCGGGAGCAAGAAGGGGGAGACGACCCTGCTCGTGTGGACGAAGGACGGTGCGCGCAAGGCGTACCGGATCGTCACCCAGGGCTGAGCCCGGGCCCGGTGGTTTCCCGTCCCGGTGCGAGCGTGCGAGGATTGGCCTCGATGTCTCCGCAATCGCAGCTCCGCGCGCCGGACGGGTGCCCGGACGAGAACGTGCTCGCGGGTTTCGCCTCCGGCGCGCTGTCCCTCGAAGACGTGCCGGAGCTGGAGCCCCATCTCGACGACTGTGCCGCGTGCCGCGCCCTGGTGGCCGCGGTGGCGGCCGAGTCCTCCTCGCCGGAGGCCACGAACGCACCCACCCGCCTGGACACGGGCGCTCCCACGCTGCCCGCGCACCCCGGGTCGCCCACGTTGAGCCCGGGTGACAGGCTCGGCCGCTACGTCATCGAGGCGCAGCTCGGCGCGGGGGGCATGGGCGTGGTGTACGCGGCGAGGGATCCCTCCCTGGGGCGCACGGTGGCGCTGAAGCTGCTGCGTCCCGGGGCGGGTACGGGCGAGGACGAGGGGCGGGCGCGGCTGGTGCGAGAGGCCCAGGCCATGGCGCGGCTCTCGCATCCGAACGTGCTGCCCCTCTTCGAGCTGGGCCTGGAGGAGGGGCGTGTCTTCCTGGCGATGGAGCGGGTGGAAGGTCCCACGCTGGCGGGCTGGCTGCGGGAGCGCGAGCGGCCCTGGCGCGAGGTGCTGGCCCTCTTCCTCCAGGCGGGCGAGGGGCTGGCGGCGGCGCACCGGGCGGGGCTGGTGCACCGCGACTTCAAGCCGGCCAACGTGCTGGTGGGCGCGGACGGACGGCCGCGCGTCACCGACTTCGGGCTGGTGCGCCACGGAGCTGGCGAGGACGGCGGGGCCTCGGGAGCGGAGCCGGGAGACTCGGAGGAGTCGGCGCTCACGAGGGCGGGGGTTGTGCCAGGCACACCCGCGTACATGTCCCCCGAGCAGCTCGCCGGCCGCGAGGTGGATGCGCGGGGCGACCAGTTCAGCTTCTGTGTGGCGCTCCACGAGGCGCTGTACGGCGTGCGTCCCTTCGAGGCCCGTGCCCGGGACGAGGCGCGCTGGCGGCGCGTGCCCGTGCCCCGGCGTCCCGGTCTCCCGGGACACGTGAGGGCGGCGCTCGACCGGGGACTGGCACTGGAGCCGGAGGCTCGCTTCCCCTCGATGGACGAGCTGCTCGCGGCGCTGGCCCGGCCTCCGGGTTCTCGCTGGCGGCCGGTGGTGCTGGTGGCCGCGGTGCTCCTGGTGTTCGCGGGAGCCGACGTCCTGACGTGGGGCAAGCGGGAGCCACGGAGCACGGAGACAGCGGAGCTCCGTCCGGATGCCCTGCCCCTCACGGTGGTGATGGGCGAGCGGCACGAGCTCGAGGTGCCCGGAGTGAAGCGCGTCGCGGTGGGCGATCCGGAGCTCGTGGAGGTACAGCCGATGAGCGATAACAGGGTGCGGTTGTCGCCCTTGAAGCCTGGAAGCACCTACCTGATGGTCTGGAAGCAGGACGGCACCCTCCGGGAGTGGCGCGTGTCGGTGCGAGCGCACTGAGTCGGGCAGTCGACGGGCGCGAGCTGGCCCGGGCCTGGCGGGGAGCACCCCCCTTTACCGGTGCGTGGGCGCGGGGACTATCCTGGAGTCCATCTCGATGCGGAGGGCTGCTCCATGCGCTCTTTCCGGCTCCTGGCGTCCTGGCGGTGGTGTGTTCTCGCGTTTCTCGCCGTGGGCTGCGCGCACTCGAGCGCGAGCGCTCCGGTGGAGTCCTCCCCACCCGAGGCCGAGTGGCAGTCCTCGCACCGCAAGGAGGAGAAGGTCCGCAAGCTGATGGTGCTCACGGGGGCGGAGGACACGGGCAGGCGGATGCTCGACTCGATGACGCAGCACTTCGGGGAGATGTCCAACATCCCATCGGGCTTCCTGGAGAAGTTCCGCGAGGTGGCCGCGCAGGAGCCCATCGTGGAGCTGCTGGTGCCGGTGTACATGAACCACTTCTCCGAGGAGGACCTGGACGCGGCCATCGCCTTCCACGAGTCACCGGCCGGCAAGCGCTTCCTCGCGGCGCAGCCGCTGGTGATGCAGGAGGCGATGCAGCTGGGCGAGCAGTGGGGCCTGAGGCTCGCGGAGAAGACGCTCCGGGCGCTCGCGGAAGAGGAGCGGGAGCTGCGGCACCAGCGCGTGAGCAGCGAGGGCCAGCAGCTGTAGGCCTTCGTGGACGACGGGAAGCCGCGTGATGCCTTAGCGGTGCACCTTGTCTGGGACGGCACCCAGGTTCCATCTTGAAGGTCGCTCAAGCTGCTGCTTTCGAGGCAGCGAGACGGGACGGACCTTGAGGGTACTGGCCTGTTCTCGCATCGAGCCGAGAAGCGAATGCAGCTCGTGACGATCAAGCCTGATGTGGCCGTAGTGTGGGAGCTGTACGGCCTCGAGTTCCTCGAGGGGAGTTCTCATCCCATGGTGGAGGATGAACCGTACCAGCCTGGGGCCGAGAGAGAATTGGAGTCGCTGCGCCGTGATGAGGGCCCTGACCACGCAGAGGCTGGGAAAGGGATTGTGCTCCAGGTTGATCTCCACCTGCCGTTCCTGGATGCCTCGGAAGAATCCCTGGGAATACACCGTGCGTGGCCGGCCGGGTTGCTCGGTGAGCTCGGCGACGACGGCCTCGACGTTCAAGAAGGTGGTCTTGGGGAGGTCCGCGAAGTCGCAGCCAGCAACCAGCCGCTCGCGGAAGGCCCAGGTCGAATCGAGGGTCCAGATGTCGACGGGTTGCTCGTGGAGGTTCAGGTGGAGTCCACCGAACCGGGTGACCCTCATGACCTCGCTGGAGAAGACGGAGCGCAGCCTGTCGCTCGTCGTGCCCGAGACCACCAGGTCCAGATCCCGGGGGGTGGCGGTCTCGGGGTGGGTGAGCAGATCTCGCAGCGTTCCACCGAAGACGAAGACCCTCCAGTCATGCTCCCTGGCTCTTCGAAGGATGGAATGAATCGCGTGATGCCATGGAGACGTGCGGTGGATGAAGGCGTTCAATCGCCCGCGCAGCAGCTCCTCGAGCTGTCCGGTCTCGCCGCTATCCATGGGTGAGCTGGGAGTGGAGCTTGCAGGCGAACGAGTCCGTCATGCCGCAAACGTAGTCCGTCACCAACTGGAATTGGTGGTACCGAATGGGGAGCGTCGGGGACTTGATGGAGGTCTCGAAGACGGCGCGGTAATTGCTCGAGAGCAGGTTGTAGATCTTCCCCTGGAACGTCCTATCGAATTCCGCGCGATCCATGGATGGGTCATAGGCGGAAGCGCCTTCCCAGAAGAAGTCCATCAAATCATGGATGATGCGGCGGCCCATGGTCTCCAATCTGAGTGTCTCTTCCGAACGGTAGATGTGCGCACGGCCGACGGACTTGCAAGCCTTGATGAGCCCAGCCGCGGAGCTGTCTTTGATGAGCTCGCCATGGTAGGTGCCGTTGATGATGTCCTGGTACTTTGACGCGAAGGTCTCGAGGACGGCCTGTTTGGTCGTCCCGATGACGAGTGTCCTGAAGTGCTGGGCAATGGCTTCGCCACGCGCCTTCGGACTCAATTCGGTCGCGGCCTGGTCGATGTAATCACTGGCGCGCCGGATGTGGTCCTGGATGGACTCCAGAGCCTGAGCGGATGGTTTGGAAGTCAGGTGCTCGAAGGCATCCTCGACACCCGGCCAGCTGATGACTCCCTTTTTGACCCCATCCTCGATGTCTACCGTCGCGTACACCATGTCGTCGCAGGCTTCGACCAGGTAGGCGATGGGGTTGCGGACGTCTCCGGTCCCAGAGTGCTCCCGGATTGCCTCGACGATCTCCCGCTCGGACGCGAAGTAGCCGGGTTTCTCTTTCTCGTGAGGTCCTGTCGGCCCGGCGAGGGCATCGGACGACGCCGTGTACTTCATGGCGGCGGAAAGTGTTCCGACGGTCAGGTTCAATCCGTATTGATCCGCCAGGATCTGAAGCCTGGAGACGATGCGCAGCGTCTGTGCATTGCCCTCGAAGTGGAGGAAGTCGTCCTGAAGTTGTCGGCTCCGCTCGAGCTCTCCGAAAAAGCCCGTGTCGCGCGCTCGTTTCTTCTCGAACCAACTGCTGATCGCCGCCTCGCCCGCGTGCCCGAAAGGTGGATTGCCCAGGTCGTGGATCAGCCCGCAGGTGGCGGCGATGGACTCGATATCGGATGCTCGCGCTGGAGCAATCTCTCCCTGGGTGACGAGCCATCCGGTCGCACCTCGGGTCAGACCCCGCGCGAGCGTCGAGACCTCCAACGAATGGGTCAGTCGCGTCCGGACCGCGTCATTCGGCTCCAAGGGGAAGACCTGCGTCTTGTCCTGGAGGCGCCGCACGGGAGTCGAGAAGACGGTCCGGTCATGGTCGCGTTCAAACTCTGAACGGATGTCTCCTGGCGTGGACGCGGATGCGCGACCCCGGAGGATTTCCCGGATGCGTGTTGCACACAGCAGCTTGTTCCAATCGAGAGCCATGCCCCTACACCGCGCTCCTTCCTTCTCCTCGATGAATATGCCGCCTCGGCGACGGCCGGACGGCGGCCACGCACGATGAGGGCGCCCTCCGCCGGGCGCACCCTGTTGGCGTCGCGGGAGAGCGTCATGCAGAGGGCATGCCGCGTGCCTCACGACAGGAGGAAGAGGGCGTTGGCGCTGGCGATGGGGCGGGAGCGGTCCTCCTGCCAGGCCTGCACCTGGAGGTTGGCCACGCGCCGGCCGAGCCGGGTGATGGTGGCCTTGGCCAGCGTGTCCTGCGGCCGGCCCGAGCGCAGGAAGTCCACCGTGATGCTGATGATCTTCGGCACGCGCTCCTCCTGGGTGCGCAAGAGCAGCTCGAAGATGGCGGCGGACTCCATCAGCGCGCCGAGCGTCCCTCCGTGCAGCGCGGGCAGCGAGCTGTTTCCAATCAGCATGGGCGCGTAGCGCATGCGGCAGAGCACCTCGCCCGTGGTGTTCTCCACGCCGATGCCCAGGAAGCGCGTGTAGGGAATGGCCTCGGTGAGCAGACGGTAGTCGCCCGTCTGGCGCACCTGGCGGAGGATCTCGGCGATGCGGGTGGACGTGCTCTCCATGCCTCAGTCCTCCACGATGATGAAGGTGCCCTGCGCCGAGGCCACCGGGTTGCCGGGGTCTCCGTGGTGCGCGAGCGCTCGCACGAAGGCCACCGCGCGCGTGAGCTTGTAGCACTCGGCGCGCGCCAGCAGCTCCTTCCCCGGAGTGGCCGGGTGCAGGTAGTCGATGCGCAGGTCCAACGTGGCGATGCGCGCCATGCGCGCCATCTTCATGAAGACGGCGATGCCGCACGTGGCGTCGATGAGCGTTGTCACCGCCCCGCCGTGCAGCACCCCCGTCTCGGGGTTGCCCACCAGCTTCTCCGAGTAGGGCAGCCGCATGGTGGCATCCTCCGCCCCGAGCTCCACCACGCTCAGCCCCAGCTCGCGGTTGTGCGGCACGGAGTCCGCCATGAAGCGGTTGATGCTGTCGATCATCTGCTGCTTGTCTGGAGGGAACGCGTCGTCGCTCGCCATGCCAGACGGTGGATAGCAGCTTCACCGCCCCCAGGCACCAGGGGGGCTCACGGACTGCGCAGCAGTCGCCAACGGCCGTCGCGGCCCACCTCACGCCAGCCCGAGGCACTCACGGTGGCCCCATCCGCGACGAAGGCCACCTGGGCCCCGTCGGGGTTCTCGGAGCCCAGCTCGGGGAGACGCCTCGGCAGCCAGCGCCGCTCCACGGCGAACGCGGCCAGGGTGGTCCACTCGTATTGCGTCGACACCACCAGCACGGGCGCACCGGCAGGCACGTCCGCGAGCGCCGGGGCGAGCACTCCCGAGGCAGGGCACCGTTTGGGGAAGAGCAGCCGGCCCGCTCCAGCCGCCGAAGCTCCCAACACGAGGAGCGCGAGCACGGCCAGTCCGAGCCGGGCCCGCCGCGCCCGCTCGGGAAGCGCGAGCCGGGCCTCCAGCCACGGGCCGAGCCCCACGCCGGCGAGCATGGCCAGCAGCGGGAAGGCGACGAGCGAGTGGTTCCACACCTTGCGGCCCGGGAGGCAGAGCGCGGTGAGGACGAACAGGCTCGCGAGCAGCAGCACGCGGGCGGAGCGGAGGACGCGGGCTGGCTCTGGGGTACCCTCGGGGAGCAGGGCGCGCAAGGCACGGGCGGGCCGGCCGAGGGCGAGCACCCCGCCCGCCGCGAGCAGGGGCAGTCCGGGCCAGAAGCGGCTGCCGAGGGTCCTGAAGGGGATGTACCAGGCGTTCTGTCCATCCAGGCGCTCGCCCGTGGCGGAGGCGAGGACCTGGTGGCGCACGTAGCCTTCCCACCAGTCCGGGTGGGTGACGAGGAAGAGCACGGTGGGCGCGGTGGAGGCGAGGCCCACGAGGGTGCCGATGACGAGCACCTTCCAGGAGCGCTCGACGAGGGCGCGGGCGACGGTGGCACCGGCGAAGGGCAGTAGACCGAAGGGCCCCTTCACGGCGCAGGCGCCCGCCGCGAGCACTCCGCAGACGAGCCAGTCACGGGCGCGAGGCACACCGAGCAGCGGGGGCACGGCGGAGCCGGTGGCGAGCAGGAGGAGGAGGGGCTCGAGGAAGGGGTGGCCGCCGCGGATGAAGAAGCCATCGGGGAAGGCGAGCACCAGCATGGCGGTGACGCCTGCCCAGGTCCCGGCGGAGCGGCGGGCGACGGAGCCGGTGAGGAGGAGGGTGCCCAGGGAGAAGGCGGCGCACAGGGGGCGCAGGGCGGGCTCGCCGAGGATGCGGATGACGAGGGCGAAGGGCCAGAAGCCGAAGGGCAGGTGCTCGAAGAAGCGCGGGTGGACGGTGGGGAGGTAGCGCAGCTGGGTCCAGCTCCCGTCCTCGACCATGTGGCGGGCGACGACCTGGTAGAGCTGCGAGTCCCCGAGGTCCGTGTGGGGCCACCAGGTGGCGGTGGTGAGGCCGAGGAAGACGAGCGCGGCCCAGGTCATGGGGCCCGGCATGCGAGAGGCGTCGGAGGGAGACATCGGGGCGGGAGCCCTCATATCCCACTCCCGGCGGCCACCGGGAGTCCCGAGGGGGCCCACTGAACATCTGGCGTCGAGTCGTGCAGAATGACGTCCATGGAGCAGTCGGCCCCCGTATTCGACGCGAAGCAGCTGGACAAGCTGCGTGTGCTGGAGGACGAGAAGGATCCGCACGTGGTGGTGGATCTCGCTCGTGGCTTCCTGTCGCGCTCTCCGGAGCGGATGGACCAGATGCGCAAGCTGCTGGCCGCGGGTGATGCCGCGAGGCTCGCCAATGAGTCCCATGGCATGGCATCGAGCAGCGGCATGTTCGGGATGATGCGGGTGCGTCAGCTCTGCAAGGCGTTGGAGAACCTCGTGCGCGAGCAGGGCCTGGCGGGAGCGGGGGAGATGTTGGACGAGGTGGAGCGGGAGTTCACGCGGGCACGTCCCCTGCTCGTGGCCGAGCTGGGCCTCCAGGACTGAAACGTCACGAGCCCTCCCGGAGTCCCCGGCGCATCTCCTCCGCGAGCCCCGGTGGGTCGCCCTCGCGCAGGGCGGCGAGTCCCGCCTCGAAGTCCGCGCGGGCTCCGGCCGTGTCTCCCAGCCGCGCGCGCAGCACGCCCCGATCGCGCAGCAGTTCCGCGTCCACGTCTCCCTCACCCACGGCCAGCGCCTCGGTGAGATCCGCGATGGCCTCCGGCAACCGTCCGAGCCGGGCCCGCGCCGAGGCTCGTTGCTGGAGCAACCACGGGTTGCCAGGGTCCTCGGCGAGCGCCTGTGTCCAATCGCGCTCGGCCTCCTCCAGCCGGCCGAGCACCTCCAGGGACTCGGCGCGCTTCATGTGCAGCACGAGCGCCTTGCGGTAGCCCAGGGCCTCGAGCGCGTCGAAGTCGGCCACGGCCTCCGCATGGCGGCCCAGCCGGGCCAGGGCGAGCGCCCGGTGCAGCTGCGCCGACACGTGGCCCGGCGCCATCTCCAGGGCACGCTCGAACCAGGGCAGGGCCTCGGCGGGAGCACCACCCCACACGCTGAGTGTCAGTCCCATCTCCAACAGGACGCGCATCTGGCGCGGGTGCTCCTCCACGAGCCGGCTCATCCGGGAGAGCGCCTCCACGTACCTGCCGCTCCGCCTCAGCCGGTCCACCTTGCGCAACTGCTCGGTGAGCTCCGGCGGCCACGCCTCGCGCCCCTTGCGCTCCGTCATTGCCTACACTCCCTCACGGGCGCGCATCCTACGCGAAAGCAACAGAGGTCCGGGGTCCCGGACGGAGGGGCACCCATCGCTGATAGGATCAGGCTCGTTCCCGCCCCCGGGTGCAATCCATGCGCATTTCCCCCGTTCCTCGCGCCGAGCCGGCTTCTCCGGTGGCGCACACCGGTCCGCGTGTCGCCGCGAGTCTCCCGGCGCCCGTCTCGGGGGCACCGCCTCGCAAGATGCTGTTCCTGTTCTCCGGGGCCGTCCTCTCCCAATACCTGTTGGACATGCTCTCGGTGGGGCACGACGTGCGGGTCCTGGCCATCCGCGTCGTGTGGGCCCTGGGTCTGCTGGCCTCCGCGCTGCTGCTGGACGAGCGCTCCGTGTCCGGGGTGCGCTGGCACATCGCCCTCCAGAGCGTGCTCGCCAGCCTCAGCTTCTTCGGGCTGGTGCGCGTCACGGGCGCCACCTCCAGTCCCTACATCGCCTTCTTCCCCTTCCTGCCGCTCATCCTGGCGCTCGGTTATCCGCGGGACGCGAGCGCCATCACCATCAGCGGCCTGCTGTGTGGCCTCGGGGCCGCGGGCCTGCAGTTGGCCGATGGGCACCCGTGGACCAAGGCGCTGCTGTGGGCCGGCATCACGGCGACGACCACCCTCATCGGGGCATACGGCTCCAGCCAGTTCCGTCAGGTGTTGCGCGCGGAGAGCGAGGCCCGGCTGGAGCGCGGGCGCCGCGAGGCCCTCGAGTCGCTCGCCATGAGTGAGCGCCGCCGCGCCCAGTCCGAGAAGCTGGCCACCATCGGGCGGCTCGCCGCGGGCGTCATCCACGAAATCAACAACCCGGTGGCCTACATCCGCGCCAACCTCGAGTTCCTCGAGCGCGAGGTGCTGGCGCATCCCCACCCGTCCCGCGAGGAGCTCGTCGAGGTCTTCGGCGAGACGCGCGAGGGATTGGAGCGTGTGCGGCAGATCATCGCGGACCTGAGGGGCTTCTCGCGCATGGACGTGGAGGGGCCCACGGCGTGCTCGCTGGCGGACGTGGTGGGGGACGCGGTGCGGATCGCCCGGCTGAGGCTCGAGCACGTGGCGCGGGTGGAGGTGGAGGTGCCCAGGGACTTGCCCCCGGTGCTCGCCGTGCACCGGCGGCTGGCGCAGGTGCTGCTCAACCTGCTGGTGAACGCGGGCGATGCGCTGGAGGGCCGGGCCGGCTCCGAGGTGCGCGTCACCGGCGGGCGCGAGGGCTCCAAGGTGCTGCTGCGGGTGGAGGACAACGGCCCGGGTTTCCCCCGCGAGGTGCTCCCCCGGCTGTTCGAGAGCTTCTTCACCACCAAGGGTCCTGAGAAGGGAACGGGGCTGGGACTGGCCCTCTCGCGCGAGCTGGTGGAGCAGTTCGGGGGCTCGCTGGTGGCCGAGAACCGGGAGGAGGGCGGCGCGCGGCTGCGGCTGGAACTCCCGGTGTACGAAGAGGCGGAGTGAGGCGCTCCGCTACCCGCGCGGCGCGTGGGTGTCGAGCCACGCCTGGATGTCCGCGCGCAGGTGCTCGGTGCCCGGCTGCTCCAGCGCGCCGTGGGCCACCCGCGCCAGCTGCTTCGCCCGGGCCGTGTCCTTGTGGGACGCCCACAACGCGCGGGCGAGGGCGAAGCGCGTCTCGGCCAGCTCCACCGGGGGCACGGCGTGCGTCTCGCGCAGCGCCAGGGCCCGCTCCAGCGGGGCGAGCGCCTCGGCGGGGCGGCCCAGCTTCATCAGCGCCTCGCCCTGGCCGGTGAGCGACCCGGCCAGCTCCGGGTGATTCTTCCCCAGCGCGTGCTCGCGGATGCGCAGCGCCCTCGCGAAGGCCTCCAGCGCCTCCGAGGGTTTCCCGGTGTCCAGCAGCACCAGGCCCAGCGTGTTGCACGGCTGCGCCACTTCCGGATGCTCCAGCCCGCGGGTGTGCTCCGCCGTCGCCACCGCCCGGCGCAGCACGTCCAGCGCCTGCTTCGTGTCCCCGTCCTTCCACAGCGCGAAGCCCAGCGCGTTGAGCGCCTGGGAGCGGAAGGGGTGCTTCACCGGGAGCGTGCGCGCCACGATGGCCACGCCCTGCCGCAGCGGCTCCAGCGCTTCGCTGGGGCGGCCCAGCGCGCTGAGCGTGGTGCCGATGTTCACCAGCGAGCTGCCCACGCGCGGGTGCTCGTCCCCCAGGGCCTCGAGGAAGTCCGCGTGGGCGCGCTGGTACACGGCCAGCGCCTCCTCGTGACGGCCCTGGGCCGCGAGCGCGTTGCCCAGCCGGCGCAGCACCACCGCCTTCTCGGGACCGCGCGCGGAGGACACCTGCTCCAGCACGGTGAGCGCGTTGCGGTGCGAGGCCTCGGCGGCGCCCACGTCTCCCTGGGCGGCGTACACCAGCCCGTGGGCGCTCTCCAGCTCCGCCAGGAGGCGGCCCTGCCGGTGGGTGCGCATCAGCAGCGCGCGCGCCTGGTGGAACCAGTCATGGCCGTCCCGCACGCGCGCCGCGTCGTAGGCGACGAGCTGCGTGAGGGCCACCAGCGCCTCGGTGCGCACCTCGTCCAGCCGCACCGCGTCGGCCCTCCACACCGCCTCCTTCAGGGTGTCCTCGGCCTCGGCGCTGCCGAAGCCGGCCTGCTGCTGCCCCAGCTCCAGCAGGGCCTCGGCCAGCAGCGGGTGATGGCCCAGGCCGCGTGCCTCGGCGACCACGGGAGCGGCCACGGAGAGCCCCGCCGGGTACTGGCCGGAGATGCGCAGCGCCCGGGCCCTGGCGAGCGAGGCGCGCAGCCCCTCCACCCGGGCCTCCAGTTGGGGGTCCGGCTTCAGGTGCACGGGCGCCGGTTCCACCTCGACACACGGGCCGAGCTCCGCCAGGCCGCGCGTGGCCTCCACGGCGCGCTCCACCACGGTGGCGTTGGCCTCGGCGAGCACGTCCGTGAGGGCCTTCAGCTCGCCGCGCCGGCGCTCCAGGCAGGTGGTGCGCGCGGTGAGCACCTCCTCGGAGGCCTGGCCGCGCACCCGCGTCGCCACGCACGCCTCCCGCTGATGCTCCACCCAGCTCGCGGCGTAGGCATCCAGCTCGCGCTTCACCCCTTGCCAGGTGGTGGCGGCATAGGGCTGGCCGGTGGCGAGGAAGGCCTTCTCCACGGCCTGCTGGCGCGGGGCGTCCCACACCCCGTCCATCCTCGCGGCGGATTCCTGACACAGGCCCTGGCGCTGGTGCCACTGGCCCACGGCGCCGGCCACCACCGCCACGAGGAAGGCCGCGGCCACGGCGATGAACACCTCGCGCCGCAGCCGGGTGCGCGGATCATCCTGGAGCGCATCCAGGAGCGCCGCCATGGAAGGGTAGCGCTCGCTCGGGTGGAGGTTGAGTCCCTTGAGGACGATGCGCCGCAGCCAGCCCGGCACGCGCGAGTCCCGGGGCGGCGGACGCAGGCGGCCCTCGAGCGTGGCGCGGGCCAGCGCCGCGGCGCCACTGCCCTCGAAGGCGTGCTCGCGGTAGAGGGCATAATAGAGGGTGGCGCAGAAGCTGAACTGGTCGGCCTGGGCGGTGACGGGCTCGTGGCGGTACTGCTCGGGGGCCATGTAGCCCGGAGTGCCCATGATGAGGCCGGCGCGCGTCACCGGCGTCTCCAGCGGCTCGCGGGTGTGCAGGCCGGAGATGGAGCCCGAGTCGTGCGAGACCGGCTCGGCGCGGAGGATTTCGGCCAGGTCCACCGGCGCGGGCGCCTGGGGGTTGGCCGTGCCCTGCTCGCACGCGAGGCCGAAGTCGAAGACGAGCACGCGATCGTCCCGGCCCACCAGCACGTTGTCCGGCTTGAAGTCGCGGTGGACGAGCCCCGCCGCGTGGGCGGCGGCCAGCCCCCGCCCGGCCCGTGTGAGCACCTCCACCACCTCGCGGCTGGAGCGCGGCTTCTCCTTGAGCCAGCGCCGCAGCGTCCAGCCCTCCACCAGCTCCAGGGCGATGAACACCTGGTCCCCGTACTCGCCGATGTCGTACACGGGCAGCACGTTGGGGTGCGACAGGCGGGCCATGGACTGGGCCTCGCGCATCAGCCGCAGGCGCGCCTCGTTCCGGTCCAGCCCCTCGCCTCCCGGCAGCAGCAGCTTGATGGCCACCTTGCGGTTGAGCTGGGGATCGAACGCCGCGTACACCTCGCCCATGCCGCCGGAGCCCAGCCGCTCCAACACCAGGTAGCGTCCCACGGAGGTGCCCCGGGGCAGCGCCTCGGGCGTGGAGGTGGGCAGCGGTGGGGGCGGGCCGACGACGCGGGTGGGCTCGAGCTCGCCCTCGCACATCTTCGAGTGGGCGCGCAACAGCTCCTGCTCCAGCGCGTCGCCCACGCACTCGGGGCAACCCGGGCAGTCGTCCGGATGCGGGGCACCTTCCCTCTCGGGTAGGGCCGCCTGCTGCTCCGGTTGCGACTGCTTCAGGCTCCCCACTGACATCCCCCTACGGACTTCACGCCCTCGCTGCGTAGCACTAACAGAATATTACAATCCCGAAAAAGCAGGAAGGATGTTGTTCCAGGTTCAGGAGGAATCGTCGGTTGTGTACCGCGCCGCATCATGACCCAAAAAGACGTCCTGTGTATGGCAGCCGGACGAGCGGGCCCCGGAGCCGCAGGATGCGCGGGAGGGGCACGACTCGAGCGGCGGTGGGCCCTACTTCTAACGAGAGGCAGCGGGGCGCGCTTGAACAGACCACGGCGACCCTCGGTGAGAAAAGCCCGGAATGAGGGTGTGAGCGGAGGGCGGGTGAGAGGGTGCAGGCATCCTCGCCGAGGTGGTCACGGGGATGCGCGAGGGCGTGAGACGCCGGGGTAGTCTGCGCTCCGCTTTTTCACGCACCCCCGAAGAGGATTCGCGGTGAATCGACTGAGCCTCCGTTGCCTCGCGCTCGTGCTCACGAGCGCGTTGCCCCTGTCCGCCCGCGCGCAGGCGCCGGCCCCCATCCAAGTGAAGCCCCCGGTGCCCCAGGCGTCGAAGGACGCGGGCAAGCCCGAGGAGAAGAAGCCCGAGGAGAAGTGGGACGTGAACGCTCCCGGCTTCCCCGCCACCCAGGTGGACCTCGACGTCACCGAGGGCACGTGGATGAGCCTGGACGTCAGCCCCAAGGGCGATGAGCTCGTCTTCGACCTGCTCGGCGACATCTACGTGCTGCCCATCGGCGGCGGCGAGGCGAAGGCGCTCACCAGCGGTGTCGCCTGGGACATGCAGCCGCGCTACAGCCCGGACGGCAAGTCCATCGCCTTCACGAGCGACCGCGGCGGCGGTGACAACATCTGGGTGATGAAGCGCGACGGGAGCGGGCCCACCGCGGTGACGCAGGAGAAGTTCCGCCTGCTCAACAGCCCCGCGTGGTCGCCGGACGGGCAGTTCGTCATCGCGCGCAAGCACTTCACCTCGCGGCGCTCGCTGGGCGCGGGTGAGATCTGGATGTACCACCGCTCGGGCGGTGACGGCGTGCAACTCACCGAGCGTCCCAATGACCAGAAGGACGTGGGCGAGCCGGTGTTCTCCCCGGACGGCCGCTACGTCTACTACAGCCAGGACATCACGCCCGGGAAGACGTTCGAGTACAACAAGGACCCGAACGGCGAAATCTACGTCATCCAGCGGCTGGACCTGGACACGCGGGAGACGGAGCGCTTCGTGGTGGGACCGGGCGGCTCCATCCGCCCCACGCCGTCGCCGGACGGGAAGTCGCTGGCGTTCGTGCGCCGCGTGCGCGGCAAGAGCACGCTGTACGTGGCGGACCTGGCGAGCGGCGCGGAGCGCCCCCTCTACGACGGGCTCGAGCGGGACATGCAGGAGACGTGGGCCATCCACGGCGTGTACCCGACGATCGCCTGGACGCCGGACAACAAGTCGCTGGTGTTCTGGGCGGGCGGCAAGCTGCAGCGCATCGAGGTGGCGACGAAGAAGGTGACGCCCATCCCCTTCCGCGTGCGCGGCACGCGCGCCATTCACGAGGCGCTGCGCTTCCCGCAGGCGGTCTCCCCCGACACCTTCCAGGTGAAGATGTTGCGGTGGGTGCAGGTGTCGCCGAAGGCGGACAAGGTGGTGTTCCAGGCGCTGGGGCACCTGTACGTGCGCGACCTGCCCAACGGCACGCCGAAGCGGCTGACGAAGCAGACGGACCACACCGAGCTGTACCCGTCGTTCTCGCGTGACGGAAAGAGCATCGTCTACACGACGTGGGACGACGAGAAGCTGGGCAGCATCCGGGTGGTGCCGGTGACGGGCGGCGAAGGCCGCGTGGTGACGTCGAAGCCGGGGCACTACGTGGAGCCGGTGCTGTCTCCGGACGGGAAGTCCATCGTGTACCGGGGCATTGGCGGCGGCTACCTGCGCAGCGGGCTCTACAGCCACGAGCAGGGGCTGTTCGTGATTCCGGCGGCGGGTGGCACGCCGCGCCGGCTGTCGAAGGACGGGGAGCAGCCGCACTTCGGTGCGAGCTCGGAGCGGGTGTTCTTCCTGACGGTGGAGTACCGCGAGAAGGACGATGACCGGGCGCTGAAGAGCATCCGGCTGGATGGGAGCGAGCAGCGCACGCACCTGTCGAGCGACGAGGCGACGGAGTACCGGGTGTCGCCGGACGAGAAGTGGGTGGCGTTCCGGGAGAACTTCAACGCGTTCATCCAGCCGCTGCCGCGCGGGGCGAAGGGCGCGGTGGCGAGCCCCGAGGGCAAGGCGCTGCCGGTGTCGAAGGTGTCGAAGGACTCGGGCGAGTGGCTGCACTGGTCGGGGGATGGAAAGCGGCTGCACTGGGCGCTGGGCCCCGAGCTCTACACGCGCGAGCTGAAGGAGGCCTTCCGCTTCCAGGAGGGCGCGCCGGAGAAGCTGCCGGAGGCGCCGGAGAAGGGGCAGGACATCGGCTTCCAGGCGAAGACGGACGTGCCCTCGGGGACGGTGGCGTTCGTGGGAGGCCGCGTCATCACGATGAAGGGGGACGAGGTCCTCGAGGAGGGCGTGGTGGTGGTGAAGGGCAACCGCATCGTGGCGGTGGGCCCGAAGGGGAAGGTGGCGGTGCCGGCGGGGGCGAAGGTGGTGGACGTGAGCGGGAAGACGCTGATGCCGGGCATCGTGGACGTGCACTGGCACGGGTCGATGGGGGACGAGGGAATCCTCCCGGAGCAGAACTGGAAGCTGCTGTCCTCGCTGGCGTTCGGCGTGACGACGGTGCACGACCCGTCGAACGACACGGGCGCGGTCTTCGCCACGAGCGAGCTGGTGAGGACGGGCGGCATGGTGGGCCCGCGCGTCTACTCGACGGGCACCATCCTGTACGGCGCGTCGGGGGCGTTCCGCGCGCCCATCGAGACGCTGGACGACGCACGGTCGCACCTGCGGCGGATGAAGGCCGTGGGAGCGTTCAGCGTGAAGAGCTACAACCAGCCGAGGCGGGACCAGCGGCAGAAGGTCATCCAGGCGGCGCGCGAGCTGCAGATGATGGTGGTGCCGGAGGGAGGCTCGCTCTACCAGCACAACATGACGATGGTGGTGGACGGGCACACGGGGGTGGAGCACTCGGTGCCGGTGTCGCGTGCGTACGCGGACATGTTGCAGCTCTGGGGCCGGAGTGGCACGGGCTACACGCCGACGATCATCGTGGGGTACGGCGGCGTGTGGGGTGAGAACTACTGGTACCAGAAGACGAACGTGTGGGACGACAAGCGGCTGCTGTCGTTCGTGCCGAGGCGGGTGGTGGACTCGCGCAGCCGGCGGCCGGTGATGGCGCCGGAGGACGAGTTCAACCACATCCGGGTGGCCGAGGTGACGCGGGCGCTCAACGACAAGGGCGTGAGCGTGCAGCTGGGCGCGCACGGCCAGCGCGAGGGCCTGGGTGCGCACTGGGAGCTCTGGATGTTCGGCCAGGGAGGGATGAAGCCCCTGCAGGCGCTGAGGGCGGCGACGCTGTCGGGGGCGCACTACCTGGGATTGGATGGGGACATCGGCTCGCTGGAGGAGGGCAAGCTGGCGGACCTGCTGGTGCTGGACAAGAACCCGCTGGAGGACCTGCGCAACAGCAGCACCATCCGCTACACGATGGTGGGGGGCCGGCTGTTCGACGCGATGACGCTGAACGAGGTGGGGGGGCGTCAGTTCAAACGCGACCCGCTCTTCTTCGAGCGTGAGGGCCAGGAGACCTGGGGCCCGACGACGACGATCAGCACGCAGGAGGACTGAGCGGAGTCACGAGGAGGGGAGGGGACATGGAAGTCCCCTCTCCCTCTACCGCTCGAGCCCGGCGCCGCGGGATCGTTGCCCGCGATGGCCAGGAAACAGGTTTTCGGGATTGTTCCACCTGGGGGAAAGGCCAGCGTCATGGCGAAGGAGTACCGAAGTCCTGGGGCCGGGGAGGGCGGCGGTACGCAATTCGAGGCTCGGCGGAGCTCGCTGGGCCCGCCACGGTGGGTGCTGGTGCTGCTGGTTGTCGTGCTCCAGGCCGCGTGTGCAACGGGTTACCCCATGGGCGGCCGGATGATGGGGAGCAGCTACCGCTACAGCTCACGGAATCCCCCGGAAGGCCCGGACGCGAGGAGGAGGGCGGAGACGGTCCCGGCAGCGGCGACGGCCGACGCCCCCTCGGAGGCGAGAGCCAGCGGCGACGCCAGTACGCGGCAACTCAGCGGTTCAGGAGTAGGGGAGATGAGCACGGCCCCTGGCAACGGAGTTGCCGCACCTCCTGGGCTCCAGGCCCGCCGCGCTGGCACGATGGGCAAGGGCGAGGACCTGGAAGGCGACGGAGTAGGGTGGCCAGATGGGGTTGGGGATGGCCGGCCAGTTGAGGTGCCCATCACCCTCGACTACTTCCAGGGCTTCCTCGTGCAGGCTGGGGTGCCCACCACTGCTTTGCCCGGAGATGGGCGCACGCTGTCACCGCAGCAGGCCATGGAACTGCTGCCCCACCTTCTATCCACGCCAGTGGTACTGGGCAACTTCGGCCCTCGGCGGATGGTGGCGCACCTGCTTCTGGAGGTGGCCGTGGGAGGCGTCCCGGTGTCACGCGACGAACTGCACGCGCGCATGCGGCGGTTCGTGAAGCTCCTCGTACTCCGCCCGGATGGCTACCTGGTGAAGCCCACCACGGGCGTTGCGGTACAGAAGGCGGGGGAGGTGGTGCTGGCGGAAGATGGCACGCTGCGAGCTGGCCACTTCGAGGTGGGCCCGTTCTACGCGATCGACGGCGGGCGCCTCTTCCCCGTGGATGAAACGCTCGAGGTGCCGGAAGGAGCCCGCCCAGCGGGCCTCTACACGCCAGACCAGAACGTGCCGCTGGCGGTTGCGGAGGGCGCCGTGCTGGCGGTGGTGGATATGGTGGAGGGCCTCTATCGGCTCGTCTTCCGCACGGGGGAGACGCTGGAGGGCCTGGCACAGCTCCCAACGGCCGTGCGCGCGATGTACGAGAATGCCCCGTGGCTCTGGGAGGCGTTTCGCCACAAGCCCTACGCGGAAAGAGTGCGCACCGTCTCACGGCTCGTCACGGGCGCGGTGCTGACGGTGGGCACCGCCGGTGCGGGAGCGGCCAAGGCGGCGGCTTGGGGTGGCAAGCTGGGGAGCCTCTCCGTCCCCCTGCTGTCGCTCACCGGTGATGGCCTCCTGGCGGTGCGACTGGTGGCCGTGCCCGTGGGTGGTGCCGGCGCCGTGGCGGGCAACGCGCTGGGTGCCACCTACGTCCTGCACATGGCCAACACGAGTGCCCAGGGCGCGGGAGGCGGTAGTGGGTGGCCTCCGGTGGGTGGGCCCGGACAGTGGGTGGAGGACACCTCCAGCATGTCCGAGCAGGCCCGGGCCTACCAGGCCCAGGTGACGGGCGCACCCAGGCGGTGGTGCTACAAGATCTGCCGCGGAACGGACTGCGCGGAGTACGACGGATTCGACCCGAAAACGGGCACTCTGCTCGAGGCCAAGGCCCTCGAGTACCAAAAGTGGTTCGACAAGAATCTCGATCCCCAATGGAACTATCAGGGACTCAAAGGCATGCTCGACCAGGCGGAGCGGCAGTTTCGGGTGGCGAGAGGAATGCGCCTGCGGTGGCACGTCGCGGAGGAGCGCATGGTCGCGGTTCTTCGGAAGCATTTCGACGACGCGGGCTTTGAAGCGATTGAAGTCGTCCATACCCAGCCGCTGCCGCTGCCGTGAGGCCCGACACGTATGAGTGAACACTATCGAGCCGGAGCCTATTGGGGTTGCCGGCCTGAGTCGGCTGACCCTTGCGCCACGCGGGCGGAGACATTCTTCAGGCTGCTGGCCGGGTGCCACCCGAGCTACGCGCGCTGGTACGAGCAGAACGACTCCACCCGGAAGGCGCTTCAACTGGGATTCGAGCCCACGCATGAGACCTTCCTGCGCTTCTTCGGGAAGAAGAAGTATCAGAGCGGCCCGGACGGTTTTTCGTTTGGCGCGTGGACGGGACATGTGGAGCAGGACCAGGGGGGCATGGTTCTGCTCAGGTGTGGCAGTGCCGCGGAGGTCGCCCCGAATCGTGTTCGGCTTTTCTTCCCATCGGAGCCAGCGGGGAGTGCGCGCATGCTCGGCGCTCCCGTGCTCGCTGGCGTGATGCGGGCCATGGCGGTGGCCTGGGAGCCGGAGTGGGCCATCGCGACGTCGGACGGACTATGGGACGAACTCTCCGGCGGCAGTCGGCTCGGCTGCTTCGTGGGCTGGATGACGTACTTCTCGCGGGAACGGGGTGAGGTGCCTGCCCTGCCCGCGCCCGTGCGGGTGGAGCCGGTAGGAGACAAGGGCACGCTCGTCATCCTCTCCCCTGAGCGACTCACCCAGAGCAACCCCGAGCACGTGGCCCTGGCTCGGCTCGTCCAGAATCTGCTGGAGGAACGGGGGTTGCTCCGGCCCGTGGTGGGAGCGGCTGGCGCTGGCGGATGACGCGTCAGCCGCCCGTGGCCTTCCGCATGGCCTTGATCTTCTCCACGACCGTCTTCTTCTGCTCGGGCTTCACCTTGGCGAGCGCCTTCTCCAGCGCCTTCAGCTCCTTGTGCAGCTCGGCGCGTCCGTCCTTGTCCAGCTCGGTGATGCTTTCGTCCAGGGTCAGCACCTCCGAGAGCCCCTTCAGGGCTTCCTCCGCATGCGGCCCGGCGGGGTAGCGCCGCAGGTACTCGCCCTCCATCGTCTGGGCCAGGTTCAGGCTGCACGGCGCATATCCCTCGCACTCGCCCTCGATGGGCGCCTTCACCGCATCCCAGGCGAACGCCTCGGCCTCGGGCAGGCCCCGGTACTTCTCCTCGAGCTTCCACAGGAAGCCGCTCTTCAGGATCCACCCTCCCGACAGCTCGCTGTTCACCAGCGCCTCGCCCTGCCGCTTCGCCCAGGGCTCGTACACCGTCTGTGGCAGGTCCGGGGTGATGGCTTCCAGCGCCCAGCTCACCGCACGCCAGCGCGCCAGCTCCAACATCGCCAGCTTCGCCTTGTCGGTCTCCTTCTCCGTCACACGCTTCAGGAAGTTGGCCACATCCGCCCGGTCCAGAAAGGACGCATTCTGGTCCTCCATGCGCTGACTGGCGATCTGCAGATAGATACCCACCCGCTGCTCCGGGTCGAAGGGCCGGACGAAGGCTCCGAACACCCAGCCCTCCTTCCCCTCGGCCGTGGCGACGCGGTACCAGTGGTCCGTCTTGTCCCCCACCGTTTCCTGCCGCTCGGAGCGCTCGAGCTCGCGCAGCTCCGTGCCGATGGGGAGCCGGGTCACCTCCTGCCCGCCAGCGGCGGGCGTGGCGCGAATCTTCACCCCCGAGGCCAGGGTGATGCGGTGCTGCTCCGCCTTCGGCGGCGCGGCCGCGAACACGGGCGCGCTCTGGCACAACAGCAGGACGAGGGTGGCGAAGACGAGGCGCGGATACGGCACGACAGACTCCTGGGGTAGGGACCCGGAACGAGGGTGCGGGAGCTTTATCCCATCCACGACTCGCGGTGTACCCGACGCAAGTTCCCGCTCTTGCACCTGGCGCGATGGTGCGAGATGACGCGCCAGGAGGAACTCGCGTTGGACCTGAGCGCAGGCGTCTGGGAGTCGTTGAGGCGGGTGCGGGAGCGGTCGCCGCTCGTGCACAACATCACCAACTACGTCGTGATGAACAACACGGCCAATGCCCTGCTCGCCGTGGGAGCGTCGCCCGCCATGGTGCACGCGCGCGAGGAGGTGGCGGACTTCGCGGCCATCTCGCAGGCGCTGGTGGTGAACATCGGCACGCTCTCTTCGCACTGGGTGGAGGGCATGCATCTGGCCATCCAATCCGCGCGCCGCTCGCAGGTGCCCTGGGTGTTGGATCCCGTGGGCGCCGGGGCCACGCGCTACCGCACCACCACCGCGGCCGAGCTGGCGCGCCAGGCTCCGGCCGTCATCCGCGGCAACGCCTCGGAGGTGCTCGCGGTGGCCGGCGAGGCGGAGGCCACGCGCGGGGTGGACAGCACCCAGTCCTCCGAGGACTCGCTCGAGGCGGCTCGGCGGCTGGCCTCCAGTCTGGGCACCGTGGTGGCCGTCACCGGCCGGACGGACTTCATCACCGATGGCTCCCGCGTGGTGGCGGTGGAGAACGGCCACCCGCTCATGCCCCGGGTGACGGGCATGGGGTGCACGGCGTCCGCGCTCGTGGGCGCCTTCCTGGCGGTGGAGCCCGACGCGGTGCTGGCCGCCGCGCAGGCCCTCACCGTGCTGGGGATCGCGGGCGAGCTCGCCGCCGAGCACTCCAAGGGACCGGGCTCCTTGCAGCTGCACCTGTTGGACGCGCTCTACATGTTGGACGAGGTCACCGTGCGGGCCCGTGCCCGCGTGCGCTGAGGAGGCCCGCCATGCCCCGCCGAGTGCCCGACCTGTCCGTCTACCTCGTCACGGATCGCTCCCTGTCGCGCGGGCGCGAGCTGGTGGACGTGGTGCTCTCCGCCGTACGGGGCGGAGCCACCGTGGTGCAGCTGCGCGAGAAGGACGCTCCGGCGCGCGAGACGCTGGAGCTGGGCCGGGTGCTGCTGCAGCGGCTCCGGCCGCTCGGGGTGCCGCTCATCGTCAATGACCGGGTGGACCTGGCGCTGGCGCTGGGCGCCGACGGCGTCCACGTGGGACAAGGCGACCTGCCGCCCGAGGTGGCCAGGCGCCTGCTCGGGCCCGACGCCCTGGTGGGGCTCTCCATTACCGGGCCGGGAGACCTGTCCACGTTGGACCCCTCGGTGGTGGACTACGCGGGCGTGGGACCGCTCTTCCCCACCACCTCCAAGGCGGACGCCACCCCGGCGCTCGGACTGGAGGCGTTCGCCCGCTTGCGGCGCCAGCTGCCCGTCCCGGTCGTCGCCATCGGTGGCATCACCTCCGCCAACGCCGCGGACGTCATCGCCGCGGGAGCGGACGGCGTCTCGGTGGTGTCCGCCATCTGCTCCGCGGACGACTGCGAGGTGGCCGCGAGCACCCTCGCCAGGGCCGTCCGGGAGGGACGGTTCCGCTCGGGGGCTCGCTCTCCCTGAGCCGCTCGTGGGCCCGCGAGGAGCCCTGAATGACGGAGCGCGTCAACCCGGAGGGTCCTCCTATTCGAGTGGCTCCACGTGCACCAGGCGCAGGTGCTTGTCGTCGAAGAGGCGCTGGGCCTCGAGGCCGAAGGAGTCCAGATCGGAGCGGTGGAACCAGCGGTTGGCCCAGGTGCCGGAGCGCGAGATTCCCACCCACCTGCGCTTGGAGCCCTCCTGGTACGTCGTCACGTGGACGAGGCGCTTGCCCTCGTTGTCGAAGAGCTGCTGCGCGCGGGTGGAGAAGTGTCCCAGGTCCGGGCTGATCCACCATTTGTTCGCCCAGGAGCCGGCGCGTGAAATCCCGAGCCACCGGCGCTTGCCGCCCTCCAGCCAGGTCATGACGTGGATGAGGCGCAGGCCCTGGTCGTCGAACAGGTGTTGGGCCTCCTTGGAGAAGCTGGCCAGGTCGTCCTGGATGATGAGGCGATTGGCCCAGTCACCGCCGCGCGAGATGCCGATCCACGAGCGCTTGCCGCCCTCGACGAAGCTGCTGACGTAGATCAGCCGCAGCCCCTTCTGGTCGAACAGGTCCTGCGCCGTCTTCTGGAAGTGGGCCAGGCTCGGGCTGACCCACCACTGGTTGGCCCAGTCGCCAGCGCGCGAGATGCCGACCCAGCGGCGCACGCCCTTCTCCAGGAAGGTCGTCGCGCGGATGAGCCGCCGGCCCTTCTGGTCGAACAGGTCCTGCGCCGTCTTCTGGAAGCTGGGGAGGTCGGGACGGATGAAGTAGGAGTTGGCCCAGTCGCCCTCCATGGAGATGCCGACCATTGGCACGGGGAAGCCCGGTGACGTGGAAGCGGGCCAGATGGCGACGGCGTCCTTGGGGATGCCGTGACCCTGGAGCCGGAACCACGGGCCGTCGGCGCTCGGCGGCGAGAGCTTGCCGAATTCGATCACCGAGGCGTCGCGGAACGGCAAGGGCCGCAGCGCCGAGTCGGAGGCGCGGACGCTCTGGATGTGCGTGTGCGGATTCGTGCTGTTGCCCGTATTGCCGGCGCGCCCCAGCAATTGGCCTTCCGACACGGGCGTGCCCTTCTTCTTCAGCTCCTCGGGCATGGAGCCCTTGCGCAGGTGGCAGTACGTCACCAGCTCGGTGCCGTGCCTGACGGTGAGGGTGTTGCCACCCACCGGCGAGGGCGTCGGGACGGGGAACTGGAGGTTGCCATCCTCGTCGGCGGAGAGGGTGTTGTCCTCCATGCCATCGGACCAGGCCTCGACGGTACCGTCCGCCATGGCCCGGATGGGCTTGTTCCAGATGCGGTAGTCCTCGTTCTTCAGCCTGTCACCGCCAGGCAGGAGGCCGGACCACTTCTTGGCCTTGCTGTCCCAGCCCACGACGCCGATGTCATGCGCGAAGATCTGCGTCCCCCCCGCGCCGCCGTTGGCCCAGTGGACGGCGGAGGTCTGGTAGTACTCGTCGTCGCGCAGCTCGCCAGCCGCGTAGGGGAAGCGGTAGGCCTCCCCGGCGACAGGGCTCTGATGTGCCGCCAGTGACAGGGTGACCGTCGCGGGCTCCGAGAAATCCTTGCAGGTCACCTCGACCTTCACCTGCGAGGGGGCGGCGCCGGTCAGGTACACGGAATTGTTGATGATGTTCTTCACGTCCGGGTCTGGATCCAGGTCCACCATCCCGTTGGACCAGGTGGCGGTCTCGCCCGCGTCGAGGTCGAGGCCGCCATCCATGTTCACGCCCTGCATGTCCATGGCGGGTTGCGATGAGCCGGGGAAGGAGAAGCGGATGGCCTTCACCTTCACCGTGCCGCTGCCCTTGTTCTCCAGCCGGAGCCGCAGCACGAGCTTCACCATCGTCTTGCCGGTCGCTGTCGTCGCGGCGAGGGGCAGGTAGACGGCCTTTCCCGATTCAGAGGGTTCGATCTGGATGGCGATATTTGGGGCAGCCATGAGTATCTCTTTTCATCGTGCGGATGCTCGTAAGAAGCATCGGGCTCCACGGAAAGAGAACGCTGTCCGCGTTTGTGATTCCCGCTGTCGTGTCACGAACGTCTGCGCGTGTCGTCCTGGTGGACGAAGGCGTGACTCGCCCCGGGGACATCCATGAAGGTTGAAGTGATGATGTGCGTGTTCGGCGCGCTCCTGGTGCTGACGGGCATCGTGGGGGGTGGGCTCGAGGTGAAGGAACTCAAGATTCCCAAGGTGGGGATGGCCTCGCGCGTGGCGGCGTACGTGTCCGGGTTCTTCTTCATCCTCATGGGCGTGGTGCTCTCCTTCGACGGGGAGGAGCCCGTCGAGGAGGACGCGCAGGAGGTCGCGGATGCGCGGGACGCGCCGGAGGCGCCTGACGAGGAACCTGGCCCCGCCGCCGGAGAGCCGGAGCCGGAGGCGGTGGAGGGGGAGGCGGAGGCCGAGCCGTAGCGCTCACCGGGACGGCAGGGGGCAGGACGAACGGCTGGCGCCTTACCGACAGTATTTGGCGTCTCCTTATAAACTGGGAAAACGGTTTCGCGGGAATGTCATGGCTCTCACCATGAACCCCTTTTGCCGGAGTCGTACCTTGAAGCCCCAGTCCGCCGTCCCGCTCTACCGAATGGCCCTCGTGGCCCTGGTCCTGCTGTGCCTGCCCGGCTCCGCCTGGGCGCAGGTTGCCCTCAGCGGGCAGGTGAAGTTCGCCGATGGCAGCGTGTTGTCCGGGGCGACGGTGTCCGCCAGCCCCACCTCGGGCGGCTCCTCGCTGTACGCCACCTCGGATGCCTCGGGCCTGTACGTGTTGAACCTGATCCCCGGCACCTACAACATCAGCGTCCAGTTCACCTCGCCCGGCTTCTATGGCTCGCAGCGGGTGGTGCAGTCGCACACCGTCGGCAGCAGCGCCACGCTGAACCTGACGCTCTCGGACATCCTGCTCACCGGCCGCGTTCTCAATGCCAGTGGCCAGCCCGTCGCGGGCGTCCAGCTGTCGGGCTACGGGTACAGCATGGAGGGCAGCAACTACCTGTCGCCCACCTCCGGCTCGGATGGGCGGTTCACGGTGCGCATGATTCCGGGCACCTACTCCTCCATGCAGCTCACGCCTCCCACCGGAAGTCCCTATGCCATCACGTCCTTGCCCAACGAGACGTTCTCCGTCTCCACCAGCAAGGACTTCGTCCTCACCAACGCGGTCATCCTCAGCGGGCAGGTGAAGTTCGCCGATGGCAGCGGAGTGTCCGGGGCGACGGTATCCGCCAGCTCCACCTCGGGCGGCCCCTCGCTGTACGCCACCTCGGATGCCCTGGGCGCGTACTCGCTGAACGTGGCTCCTGGCACCTACAACATCAGCGTCCAGTTCACCTCGCCCGGCTTCTATGGCTCGCAGCGGGTGGTGCAGTCTCATACCGTCAGCAACAGCACCACGCTGAACCTGACGCTCTCCGACATCCTGCTCAATGGCCGTGTCCTCGATGCCAGTGGCCAGCCCGTCGCGGGCGTTCAGCTGTCGGGCTACGGGTACAGCATGGAAGGCAGCAACTACCTGTCGCCCACCTCCGGCTCGGATGGGCGGTTCACGGTGCGCATGCTCCCGGGCACCTACTCCTCCATGCAGCTCACGCCCCCCGCGAGCAGCCCCTATGCCATCACGTCCTTGCCCAACGAGACGTTCTCCGTCTCCACCAGCAAGGACTTCGTCCTCACCAACGCGTTCAAGCTCAGCGGGCAGGTGAAGTTCGCCGATGGCAGCGGGGTGTCCGGGGCGACGGTGTCCGCCAACCCCACCTCGGGCAGCTCCTCGCAGTACACCACCTCGGATGCCTCCGGCCTGTACTCGCTGAACCTGAGCCCTGGCACCTACAACATCAGCGTCCAGTTCAACTCGCCCGGCTTCTATGGCTCGCAGCGGGTGGTGCAGTCCTACACGTTCAGCGCCAGCACCACGTTGAACCTGACGCTCTCCGACATCCTGCTCAATGGCCGTGTCCTCAACACCAGTGGCCAGCCCGTCGCGGGCGCTCAGTTGTCGGGCTACGGGTACAGCATGGAGGGCAGCAACTACCTGTCGCCCACCTCCGGCTCGGACGGACGGTTCACGGTGCGTATGCTCCCGGGCACCTATTCCTCCATGCAGCTCAATCC
The DNA here is from genome assembly GCF_024623785.1 of Archangium lipolyticum. Lineage (NCBI taxonomy): Bacteria > Pseudomonadati > Myxococcota > Myxococcia > Myxococcales > Archangiaceae > Archangium > Archangium lipolyticum. Next base: position 4,620 of record NZ_JANKBZ010000039.1, on the reverse strand, counting down.
CGCCTCGGGGTCCGGCTACCTGCAGACGCCTCTTCCCAACGAGACGTTCTCCACCTCCGGTAGCAGCGAGTACGTCATCGCCGACCTCGACGAGTGTGGGTACAACAATGGCGGGTGCAGCGAGAACGCCATCTGCACCAATATTCCGGGCTCCCGCACGTGCGCCTGCAAGCCGGGCTACAGCGGAGATGGCTTCACCTGCGCGGCGGCTCCCGCGCGCGTCATCCTCAATGAGATTCTCGCCAACGAGCCCGGCTCCACGACTTCCGGCGAGTTCGTCGAGGTGGTCAACGTGGGCGGCACCTCCATCGACATCGGCGGATGGACGCTCTCGGACGCCACGGCCGTGCGTCACACCTTCGCTGCCGGCACGGTGCTGGCTCCCGGCAAGGCGCTGGTGGTGTTCGGCGGGGCCTCCGGCATCCCCGTGGGCCTGTCCAACGCCGTGGGCGCCTCCACCGGGACGCTCAACCTGGCCAACACCACCGACACGGTCACCCTGAAGAACACGGCCAACGCCAGCATCGACAGCTACACCTATTCCAGCTCGCTGGCCTCGGCGGATGGCGTGTCGATGAACCGGAGCCCGGATGCCACCGTGGGGGCCGGGTTCGTGCTGCACAACACCCTCTCCTCGCTCACGGCCTCGGCGGGCAAGCGCAGCAACGGCACCGCCTTCTGACGTCCGTGGTTTCCTGGTCCGGGGGCCGCGCTCCAAGCCATCCGAACCAGGTTCTTTCAGGGGGAGGTTCCGGTCGCACTTGGGCGCAACTGGTCCGATGGTCGGACCAGTTGGCGCGCCGCGCGGCCGGAAGAAGGTGCTCTCCGCCCTTTCCGCAGGAGCCCCCCTGAAAGGACCTGCTCCACCTGGCTTGATTGCCGCTCTCCGCAAGGAGTGAATGTCGAGTCTCCCCCTCCCCCAGTCATTCCAGGCACTTGGCCGCACTGAGAAAAAAAGCGGCGGGCGTGTCGATCTCCCGGGGGCTCGTTCGACGTGTCCATGAAGCCCGGGTAAACGACCCGGCCATCCACGGTACTCGAACGTTTCAGGAGTCATTCTCATGGCCATCAAGATCGGAATCGCCGTCCTCGTGCTCGTCGTCGGAGCGATCGCCTTCATCAGCACGCGCCCGGACAGCTTCCGCATCGAGCGGAGCGCCCGGATCAGCGCGCCCCCGGAGGTCGTCTTCGCGATGATCAACGACTTCCACCAGTGGGGTCAGTGGTCGCCCTACGACAAGCTCGACCCGAACATGAAGAGGAGCTTCGAGGGTCCCACGGCGGGCCCGGGTGCCAGCTACTCCTGGAACGGAAACGACAAGGCCGGAGCGGGGCGCATGACGATCCTGGAGAGCACGCCCGGCGAGCGCGTCTACCTCAAGCTCGAGTTCCTCAGGCCCTTCGAGGCCACGAACACGACGACCTTCACGCTCACGAAGTCCGAGGCGGGGACCCAGGTGAGCTGGATCATGGAAGGGAAGAACAACTTCATGGGCAAGGCGTTCTCGGCCTTCATGGACATGGACGCGCTGGTGGGCAAGGACTTCGAGAAGGGCCTTGCCGACCTGGACACCGCCGCGCGAGCCGAGGCGCTGAAGCGGGGGCAGACCGCACAGGCCCTGGCCCAGGAGGCCGCGGCCACCCCGGTGCCCTGAGCCTCCCTCCCCGGGCCACGGCCCGCCGCCCGGTAGGCTTCGCCCGACGGGCCGCCAACGCCCCGGTCCTTCCACCTCGTCGATGTGGTCGTTACCGGGTGGGAAGCGCTCGCGCGAGGAAGTCGCGCATCAGCGGGATGATCTCGTCGGCCTTGTCCTCGAGCGCGAAGTGCCCGCTCTCGAGGAGGTGCAGCTCGGCGTTCGGCAGCTCCCGCTTGAACGCCCTGGCGCCCTCGGCGGGGAAGATCTGATCGTTCGCGCCCCAGACGATCAGGGTCGGTGGCTGGTGCTCGCGGAAGAAGGACTGGAACCTCGGATAGAGCGCGACGTTGGTGCGGTAGTCGTAGAACAGGTCGAGCTGGATCTCCGCGTTGCCGGGCCGGTCGAGCAGCGCCTGGTCGTGCACCCAGTTGGACGGGTCGATGCGGGAGACGTCCTTGACGCCATCGACGTACTGGAACCGGGTGAACTCCAGCGACACCGTCGGGCGCAGTGCCTCGCGCTTCGCGGCCGAGCCGTCCGCCCAGTAATCCCGGAGCGGATCCCAGAACGCCCGCAGGCCCTCTTCATAGGCGTTGCCGTTCTGCACGATGAGCGCCTTCACCCGCTCGGGATGCTTCAGGGCCAGCCGGAAGCCGACCGGTGCGCCGTAGTCCATGACGTAGAGCGCGTAGGACGTGGCTCCGAGCCGGTCCAGCAGGCCATCCACCACGTCCGCGAACTTCGCGAAGCTGTAGGGGAAGTCCTCGCGGGCGGGCATGGCGCTCTGGCCGAAGCCCGGATAGTCGGGCGCGATGACGTGGTAGCGATCCGCCAGCGCCGGGATGAGATGGCGAAACATGTGAGAGGACGTCGGGAAGCCGTGCAGCAGCACGACCACCGGCGCATCGGCCGGACCCGCTTCGCGGTAGAAGATGTCGATGCCCTCGACCTGGGTGGTCCGATGATGGGTGACGGCGAACGTGGAACGAGTGGCAGCTGCGGTCATGGGAAGTCTCCTGTGCGGTGACACGAGGAGATATGCGGCCGTGCGCGTGGCGGCTGAATACCTACGGCGCGGAAGCCACTCTTCCGCTAAGTGGAAGAATCATGGATCGCATCGAGGCCATGCGCGTGTTCGTGACGGCGTTGGACGAGGGCAGCCTGGCGGGCGCGGGGCGGCGGCTCGGACGCTCACCGGCCGCCGTCTCCCGGGCCATCGCCTTTCTCGAGGCCCATGTCGGGACGCAGCTCCTGCACCGCACGACCCGCTCCATGAGGCTGAGCGAGGCCGGCGAGCGCTACGCGGCGGCCTGCCGGCGGGTGCTCACCGAGCTGGAGGAGGCGGACCTGCTCGCCGCCGGGGAGCGCGCGGCGCCCCGGGGCCTGCTCGCGCTCACCGCCCCGCTCGTCAGCGGGGCGCGTGTCTTGCGGCCCATCCTCGATGCCTTTCTCGACCTGTACCCCACCGTCAAGGCCAGGCTGCTGCTGCTCGATCGCCCGGTGAACCTGCTGGACGAGGGCATCGACGTGGCGCTTCGGATCTCCCATCTGCCGGATTCGAGTCTGGTGGCCATCCGCATCGGCGAGGTGCGAAGGGTCGTCTGCGCGTCACCGTCCTATCTTGCCGGACGGCCACCCATTCACGAGCCAGGAGAGCTCCTGGCGCACGCCTGCATCGCCGTGAGTCACCTGGGTCAGGACGCGTGGAGCTTTCCCCAACGCAACGTCCATATCGAGCCGAGGTTGAGCGTGAACAGCGTCGAGGCGGCCGTTGCCTCCGCGGTCGAAGGTCACGGCGTGACGAGGGTGTTCTCGTATCAGGTGGCGGATGAGGTGCGCAGTGGCCGTCTGGTGGTGCTGCTGCCAGACGCCGAGCCGCCGCCACTGCCCGTCCATCTGATTACTCCCGAGGGACGGTTGTCGGTTCCCAAGGTCCGTGCCTTCGTGGACTTCGCCGTGCCGAGACTCAAGGCCGAGTTCGCCCGGAGGGCCGAGCTCACCAGAGGATCTCGTACTGCACGGGGATGACGCCGAGGTCGGGATTGGCGATCTGGATGAACGCGCCGTAGGTGAGGTCCAGGCAGGTCGAGCCGCCAAAGCCTCCGCGGTCATTGATGGTCACGATGACGGAGCGGCCCTGGTAGGTCACCTTGACGCGGGTGCCAAACGGCAGCGAGTTGTGTGCGGCCTTGAGCGCCCACCGGCTGAAGGGCTCACCGCTGGCGGTCGGCCACCCCTCGGGGATTTCGCCCTCCGCGCCGTACCAGGTCGCGTTGCAGGTGGCCAGGGCGTTCACCTGAGAGGCATTGGCGGACGGCGCCGTCAGGATGCCCGTCAGGCCCAGGAGGCCCATGGCGGCAAAGGCAATGGCGGCTCGACGAACGAGATTCTTGTTCATGCTCATTCTCCAGTCGGGGTGTGAGAGAAATTGGGAGTGTCAGGCCTCTGTCTTTCGAGCAGCGACTTGACGCCCCTATTGAGCGCTGGCCTTTTTTTTCGGGTTTTATGCGGCCAAATGGAGCGCCCCCGTTGCCACTGGCGGGGCTCGCCTTCGAGCACGGCGAGGGCGAGTCGTAGGACGGGAGTCTCGGTTTCCCTGTGGATGAGATTGACGGGTGGGCGTGGAGGCGCGCGCGAGACGAGGTCCGGAAGGGCTGGAACGGGAGGGGGTGGTGTTTTTACAGGATGCGCGCGCAATCGTACCGGAGTCTCACCCGGCCTCGTCGCCTATCTCGTTGAAATCAGAGGAGTTTCAGGCATCGCGGGGGTCCGGCACGGCGAATGCTAAGGCTCTTCCCCGTGGTCGACAGGGGTCGACGCGCAGTACGGGGCAGGGCGGGTAGGGGCAGTAAGGGGCAGGGCGGGTAGGGGCAGTAAGGGGCAGGGCGGGTAGGGGCAGTAAGGGGCAGCAGAAGTACGGGGTTGGGCGGGTAGGGGCAGGGCGGGCAGTAAGGGGCAGGGCGGGTAGGGGCAGTAAGGGGCA
>NZ_JANKBZ010000038.1 GCF_024623785.1 Archangium lipolyticum | reverse complement strand
AGCCCGGCTGCAGGCCGTTGTCATAGGCCAGCTCCACCGGCTCGATGACGGGCCGGGCGGCGCTCCCCTCCACCTGCCGCGTCTGCTCCACCAGGGCGGTGCCGTCCATGGGCGTCATGCCGCCGGGGCCGGTGAGGCCCACCTGATCCACCTCCACCCAGTCGTCGCCCACCTTCTTGTGTGCGCGGATGACGATGCGGGTGAAGGGCACCTTCTGCGGGTTGAGCTGCTCGAAGGGGACGAAGAGCTGCACCCACTCGCCCTCGCGGCGCGCCACATGGGTGCCGTCCACGCTGACGCGGGGGAAGAGCGTCTCGCCCTCGGAGTCCAGCCGCACCTCGAGGAACTCCCCGAAGCCCTGGGGCGCGCGGTAGCGCAGCGCGAGCCCACCGAAGTCGCCCTGGATGCCCGCCTTGTGCAGCATCCACCCGCCCAGGTTGGCCATGCGCAGCTTCGCGGGAGCCTGCTCCTTCAGCTCGCGCTCGGCCCAGCCCTCGTCCCGCCAGCCGGGCTGGAGGCCATTGGCATAGGCCACCTCGGTGAGCGCCGGAATGGCGTAGACACCCGAGGGCGAGGCCGCCTGCGTGGACGTGGCCGCCTGGGCCTCGGGAGTGCCTCGCTTGCACGAGTCCAGCACGGGCGCGCACGCACACACCCCGGCCACCAGCACCATCCGGGCCTTCGCTCCGCGCCACGCGCTACCGCTGCTGGACCACCGCATCACTCGCCGTCCACATCCTTGCGCGGGACGATGCGCGCGGGGATGCCCACCGCCACGCTGTCCGGGGGAACGTCCTTGAGCACCACCGCGTTGGCGCCGATGCGCGAGCGTGCGCCGATGGTGATGGGACCGAGGATGCGCGCGCCCGCGCCCACCCACACGTCATCCTCGATGACGGGGTAGCCGTCATCCTTCGCGGTGCCCACGGTGTTGTTGCCGTAGAAGCGCACGCGGTTGCCCACCTTCGCGTCACCGCCCACCACGGTGCCCAGGCTGTGCACGAAGTAGACGCCGCTGCCCAGCTCCACGTCCTTGCCGATCTCCACGCCCAGCACCGCCGTCTGCGCCACGCGCAGCGCGTGGTTGCCCAGCGGAATGCCCAGCCCGCGCGCCGCCTCGCGCAGCCGCTGCAGCGCCAGCACGCGGAAGCCGTCCGAGGTGAGCACCATGGCGGCCACGGCCTTCACTCCGGGCTGGCCGTACTCGGAGCGCGCCACCTCCAGCGCGTCCTCCTTGAGCGCCTTCACCAGCTTGAGCACCTGGCCGGGCTTGCCACCGGTGAACGCGAAGCGGGCCGCGCGCGCGGCCGCTTGGGGCAGCGAGCCCGCCTCGGAGCGCGCCCCGCGCAGGTACTCCATCACGTAGGCCACCGAGGTGCCCGCGAAGGCCGCCCTCCGCAACCCCACCTTGTCCGCCAGCCGCGCCGCGCCCATCACCGCCTCCGTCACCGGGCGGGTGGCCTCGGGCGCCACCACCGCCGCGGCGAGCAGCGGCCGGGCCAGCGGATTCATCTCGAAGAGGTACCGCCACGGATCCACCTGCGGCACGTCCGGGTGCTTGTCGGCCAGGTGCGTGTCGAAGACGCCGTAGCGGTTCGCCCGCTTCAGCCACTTCTCGAAGCTGGTGTGGTCCGAGCCGTGCAGCACGTACGCCGCGGTGCAGAACTCGAAGCGGCAGCCCGCCTTCTCCAGGCGCACGCCCAGCTCGATGTCCTCCGACTGGCCCAGGCTCTTGTCGAAGCCGCCGGCTGCCACGTAGTCCTCGCGGCGGAAGGAGACGTTGCCGGTGAAGAGCTGCCAGCCGCGCGCGCGCCGCTTGGGGCCGCTCATGCTCGCGGCGATGCGGTTGTTGAGCCACGCGTACCACCGCTCGAAGAGCGGCATGTCGGAGATGGCGGGGTCCGGCCGGATGCCGCCGATGACCACGTTGCGCGAGCCCTGGGGGTGACGCTCCAGGTGCCGCGCGAGGAAGTCCTCGGCCACCTGCATGTCGTCATCCGTGATGAGCACCACGTCGCCGCGGGCCGCGAGCACGCCGCGGTGACGGGCCGCCGCCGCGCCGGCGTTGGCCTGCGTCTCCACGCGCAGCGTGTACGGCAGCTTCAGCTTCTCCAGGTGGGGCGCGGCCGGCTCGCGCGAGCCGTCGTCCACCACCACCACCTCGAAGTCCGAAGGGGCCAGCGTCTGCCGGGCGAGCTGGGCGAGCAGCCGCTGGATGAGCTCGGTCCGGTTGTAGGTGGCAACGACCACACTCAGCCGCGGGCGCGAGGCCTCGGGCCGAGGGGGAACAGCGGCGCCAGAGGCGCCGGGGGCTGCGCTCATTTCTTCGGGGCTCCAGACGGGGGCTGCAGGGTAACGCTTCCCAGGAAGCGCTCCTTCCCGACCAGCTCCAGCGTCCGCCGCGCCGAGGTGTAGTCCGAGGTGCCGAGCGACACGCACAGCAGCGCCTTCTCGGCCGCCAGCGCGACTTCCAGCCCCACCGGGTTGGAGACGATGGAGTCGATGAGGACCACCACGCGGTCCCCCTGCTCCACGTACGCCATCATCTCCGCCACCACGTGCTGCGCCGCGCCCAGCTCCAGGCCCTCGGCATCCAGGAAGTGGATGGGCGTGCTGCCCTGCTTGCTCCCCACCTCGAGGATGGCCTGCGCCGCCTGCATGCCCGAGCAGCTCTCGTGCGAGGGCACCACCACGAGCGACGACCAGCGGGTGCGCTGGTTGAGCATCGCCCACAGGTGCAGGAGCGTGCTGGTGGGGGCGGTGCTGACGGGCTTCTGCGGCTGTTCGACGACCTCGGGCACCACCTCCCCCGTGGGGGGCGGTCCGGGAGGAGACGGAGGCGTGGGCTGCGGCCGGTTGCCTCTCACCACCGACAGCGGCTGCACCACGCGCCGTTGGTCCGGTGGATTGGGGCCCCCGTTTCGCGAGCCACCCTTCGTCTTCTTGTCATGAGGCTCGAACATGGGTAACCCCATGTTAGCGCGTTGCGAAGCGTTTGGCAGCACCGAAGAGGTCGATTCAGGGCCCCGATTGTCAAATTTCCGTGGCCTCTTGAGTTTACGGTGCGATATCATACCAGATTTCCTACCGGATTGTGCGAATTCTCAGACTCCGAGACTCCGGTTCTTGGAGATTGAGCCGTCGGCCACGCTTTCGTCACCACCGCCAGCTTGCTGGCACACGCCACGGCCATCGCCGCGAGCAGGGTCCCCATCCAGCTGATGGTCCCCATGTCTCCGAAACACTGCTGGGTATAGGCCACAAACACCGACAGCGCCACCAATCCACCCGCACGGGCGATGGGCTCGTGGGCCCGGTGGTAGGCGCGCACTGTCAGGAAGACGGCAATGGGAATCCAGGCCCACAGCCCGCTGAAGCCCACCACGCCGCCGAAGGCGAGCATGCCCAGCACCGAGTTGTGCGGGTGGTAGAGGTAGTCCGCGAAGGCATGGGAGATGTCGGGCAGCTTCATCACCTCGTCGAAGGGGTGGCCCCAGCCGGTGCCGAGGAAGGGGCGCTTCTCCCAGGTGGCGATGACGTTGAGGTTCTCCATGTCGCGGTAGTCCATCTGCCCCTTGGCGAGGTTCTCGCCCACCAGCATGGACTTGATGGTGCCCACCGGGGCGAAGACGCCCGTGGGGTTCTGCCAGCCCGCGGTGATGTAGAGGGGGAAGATGGGCAGCAGGAGCAGGGCGATGCGGGTGAGCTTGCGCTTCACGCCGCTCCAGGGCGTGACGATGTACCCGGTGACCAGGCAGATCTGGAAGCTGGCGTAGGCCAGGCGCCGGTCGTTGTAGTGCATGCCCATGAAGATGACGGCGCACACCCAGACCATCCGCCAGAAGTGCTTGCGGATGGGGTTCTCCGTCCAGGACCAGATGACGCAGGCCAGGCCCGTGACGTACAGCAGCGTGTCCGAGTGCGTGGTGGCGTACTCGTGGTACAGGCCACGGGGGCGGGCGATCGTCAGGATGAAGAAGGCGCCCAGGAAGGCCTTGGTACAGCAGCCCACGATGATGATGCGCCCCAGGGTGTGGAAGTCCTCGGGCCCGCGCACCGCGGCGTTGAAGAGCATCACCATCACCGCGAGCGACACCATCTGGTGCCACTGGAACTTGGCCACGCGCGCCACGCCGCCGTTGATGGAGATGCCCCACACCTGCAGCCAGATGATGGTGAGCAGCAGGACGATGAGCCCCACCACCATCGGTCTGGGCAGCGGGGAGGGCTCCGGGTCGATCTTGATGCCGTAGGCGCGCCGGTAGACCATCAGGCACAGCAGCCCGACGACGGCCACGTCCATCAGGGGCAGCGTCAGGCCGGGCACGGTGAAGAGCAGCTTGCCGGGCAGGTACAGCGGAGACTGCCAGTGGCCCTCGTAGGGGACCTCGGTGACGAGGTCCACCGTGACGCCCAGGGCGAAGAGGCCGAACGTCAGGTGGCGCAGCTTCTGCTGGCACACCCACCACAAGCCCGCCGAGCCCACCACGGGCAGTGGCGCCAGCGCGGGGGCGACGACGAGCAGCCCGATGGTGGCCAGCACCAGCAGGGCCACCAGCATCAGGAAGATGGGTTTGCGCGAGAGGATGGCTTCCATCGTCTCAGGGCTTCTGTCCCTCTCGTGCCGTGCGCACCCACTCGCCCTTCTTCTCCTCGGGGCGGCTGAGCATCAGCCACAGCTTCCAGGCCACGTAGAAGGGCGCCCGGGCGAGGGCCGCCAGTCCCGAAAGGCCCATGCCGGACACCCACCAGCCGCGCATCACGTACAGCACGAGCGCCAGCACGCTGGCCGCCGCCACGAGCGCGGACGGTCCCACGGCGCCCCGCCACCAGGCCAGCACCGCCGAGCCCACCGTCACCGCGCCCGAGCCCAGCACCACCCAGCTCAGCGGCGGCACCAGCAGGTCCATCGCCAGGTCCACCAGCACCTTGTCGCCCTTGCGCAGGCCCTCGGCCAGCAGCGGCACGCCGAACTTGCGCATCATCGCCATGCGTCCACCCTCCCAGCGGCGGCGCTGCGAGCGCGCGGCCTTCTCGCTGGACACCATCTCGCCCAGCGCCTCGGCCTCCCATGCGTAGTGCACGCGCTGGCCGGCCTGCCCCAGGCGGATGCCGTACTCCAGGTCCTCCACGATGGAGAAGGCTTCGTGGGGCACCTGGCGGATGATGGCGTGGGTGAAGCACATGCCGTTGCCGCGCAGGCCGCACGAGACGCCCAGCCGCTCACGGCCCAGCGAGCGCACCTTGTGGAAGAGGGCCATGGAGATGGCCATCAGCTTCGTGCGCCACGAGGCATGCGGGTTGAGCACGCCGTAGTGCGCCTGCACCGCCTGGGCACCGGCCTCCAGCCGTGCCGCGAAGGCGTGCAGCAGGTTGTCCGTCACCTCGGTGTCCGCGTCCACCACCACCACCGCGTCGGCGAAGCCGTCCTTCAGGCTCCGCTCGAAGGCGTACTGCAGGGCGTAGCCCTTGCCGCGCAGCTCCTTGTCGTGCCGCACCAGCACCGTGGCGCCGGCCTCGCGCGCCCGGTCCGCCGTGGCGTCCGAGCAGTTGTCGGCCACAACGAGGACGCGCCGCAGCTCCACCGGCCAGTCCACCCGCGAGAGGTTGGCCACCGTGCGGGCGATGCCCGCCTCCTCGTTGTGGGCGGGGATGATGATGTCGAACTTGAGGCGGGGCGCCACGCGCGGCGGCGCCTCCTTGTTCCCCGACAGGAGCGTGAGCAGCAAGAGGTAGCCCGAGGCGGCGAGCACCGGCAGGGCCAGGAGGACGAGCAGCAGTTCGAGCAGCATCACGGCTTCTGGGGACTTCGGGTGGAGCGCGGGGACACCGCGCTATTGGGACTGCGACTCCATGGGCGGCTGCTCCAGCTCGGCCAGCACGGGCAGTCCGAGCCCCCGCTTGACCTGCCAGGCCTGCAACAGCTGGCCGCTGAGCACGTCACGCGCGATGGCCGCGAAGAGGCCCAGGATGAGGCCCGCCACGATGCCGCCAATGGCGATGAGCTTCGCGTTGGGCTTCACCGGCGTGCGGGGGAACTCGGCCGGGGTGAGCAGCGTGTAGCGGTACTTGAACGAGGCCTGGGAGATGTCGCGCTCCAGCTTGGCCGAGTCGATGCGCTTGCGCAGCTGCTGCAGCATGATGGTGCGCGAGCGCACCTCGTCCAGCGACACCGCCGCCTTGGGGTTCTCCGACACCGCCGGGAGGATGCCCATCAGCACGCGCTCCAGGCCATACGGGTCCGGCATGGGCTCGTCGGGGAAGGGCACCGAGCCGCCGCCATAGCGCTCGTACTCCCGCGTCAGCTCCCGCTCCTCGGTCTGCAGCGCCGTCGTCTGCGGCGACACCTGCGCCCGCAGCCCGGAGATGCGCTGCTGCAACTCCACGATGGTGGGGTGGCTCTCCCCGTACATCTTGCGCTGCGCCACCAGCTCCGCGTTGAGCTGCTCCAGGCGCCGGCTGTGCTGCTCCTCGGCGTCCGAGATGGCGCGGCGCTTGGCGCGGATGAGGAAGCGCATCTCCGCCAGGTGCTGGTCCATGTTGAAGCCACCCACGCGCGGATCTCCAATCGCGCGGCGGCGTTCGATCATGATTTGCGCGAAGACCTTCTCGAACTCGCTGAAGGCCTTCTTGTAGTTCTCGGTGGCCTGCTTCTCGTGCATCTCGAGGATGTCGAGCGCGTCGTTGATGCTGGCCAGGTCCTCACGCTGGCGGGCCTCGAGGAAGCTCTGCTGCGCGGCCTCCACCAGGTCCGCGGCCAGCTGGGGGTCGGGCCAGGTGATGCCGATGGTGACCTTGCCGTCCTCGGTGCTCACCATGAGCGCCTTCTCCATCATGCCCACCATGGCATCCAGCTTGATGTCCTCGGTGGGGCGCCCGGAGAGCAGGTGCATCACCGTGTCCTTGAAGCGCAGCAGCGGGGCGCGCGTGGCCTCCCAGCGGTCCAGCAGGTTGACCCGCTTGATGAGGGCCACCAGGTTCTCGCGCCGCATCACCGCCTGGGCGGCCGAGCGCGTCACCGAGTCCACCTCGCCCGGCGGGCGCAGGGGGTTGGGCGGGTCCGGGTCCAACGCCGGAATCCGGTCCGGGTTGACCAGCGCGGCGATGGTGGAGGCGCGCTTGGGCAGCAGCGAGGACTCCGAGTAGTAGCTGCGCGGCAGGAACTTGGCCAGCGCCAGCCCCAGCGCCGCCGTCACGATGAACGTGCACAGCGCCAGCAGCTTGTGGCGCAGGATGGCGTTCTTCACGTAGCCCAGGTAGTCGCGCAGCGCCTCCCAGTCGAAGATCTGCGCCTGCGCCTTCTCCACCTCGGGAAGCTCGTCGTGGGTTTGAGCCATCTGCCTACGCCTCCTTCCTGGGGTGCGCGGCCAGCACCCGCTCCACCTGCTGGCGGAGCTCGTCGGGCGTGAAGGGTTTGATGAGGTAGCCGCTCGCCCCCGCCTCCTCGGCCTGGGCGCGGTCCATCGCCGTGGTGCGCGCGGAGATCATCAGCACCGGCAGGTCCTCCAGGCCGGGCGTGGCGCGGATCTGCTCGCACACCTCGTAGCCGGACAGGTCCGGCAGCGTCAGGTCCAGGCACACCAGGGCCGGACGCTCCTGGGTGATGAGCTCCAGCGCCGCGCGGCCACCGAAGGCCTCCTTGACGCGCGTGCAACCCAGGGACGCCAGCATGTCGCTCAACATCCGTCGGAACATCGGCGAGTCGTCGACGACCAGCACCGTCCCTTGCAGCTGCTCCATAAAATCTCTCGGGTCTTTTCTTCAGTCTTCCATGGACGTCCAGACGACCAGGACGAGGAAGACGTAGAGGAAGTTGTACGCCACGAACATCGCCACCGCCCGTTTCACGCCCCGAGACGGGTTGCGCTCGCGCGCCGCCAGGCTCGGCAGGATGATGGTGGCGTACAGCACCGACATCAGGATGAACTTCTTCATGGCCTGGTGCGCCTAAAGCCTACCACGGTCATAGCGGACAACCAATCCAACACTGGTGTACCACTGGACGACAGGATTGCTAGAGAGCACCAGGTGCTTCGTCCAGGTGAGTTGCCCCTTGCCCTGCACGTAGAGGTAGCGGGAGTTCGGCAGGGGATGAAGGACCTCGAGCTCGGTCTTGAATTCCGCGTCAGTCCGGTGAATTCCCGAGGTGAGGGGATGGGCATAGCGCACCTTTCCGAGCACCTTGGCCTCGCGCCGGCCCTTCCACTCCAGGTCCACGCCCACATCCGCCCGGGGTATGAGCTCGGTGGTGAGGGGATCCATGTAGGGCAGATAGCGCGCGCGCACCTTGGCCTTCACGGGCCAGTGGTTGCCGAGCGGGACGGGGGTGTTGAGGGTCGTCTCCAGGATGGGCATGACCACGTCCTCCGGCAACCGGTCCGGTCGTCTCGGGTACACCCTACCTACAGCGATACCTGGCTCCACACTCAGGTCCACCAGCGGGGAGAAGAGGTGCTGCACGCCGGGGGAGAACTGGAGGATGGAGTCGCGGTGGCCGGTGGAGAAGGATACGTCCCGGCCGTACAGGGACAGGGTGAAGTAGTCGCGGCGGGTGGCACCGTAGAAGGACTGGAGGCGCAGCTCGGGGTAGCGCTGCTGCGGGTAGGACGCGTCGCCTCGCTTGACGGGACGTGTCTCTCCGACCACCAGGCCGTTGACGACCCAACCAAGTGTGCCGCCAACGGACAGCCGCTTGATGCCGAGCGACGTCAAGAAGCCCACCGCCGTCTCCGTGTAGACGTAGGCGCTGCTGGGGTCGATCGCCCTGGCCCCCGGGTTCGTCGGAGTGCTGCCGGTGCCCACCCCGCCTCCGATGCCTTCGAGGGGGAAGGCGCCGTACGTGGTGGTGTGGACGGCGAGCAGGGTGAGATCCCTGCGAATCTTGTAGTCGGCGCGCGCGTAGACGGACTGGAGGATCTCCAGCGTGGGTTTCTGGACCGCCTGCCGCATGAGGAACTGCGGCTCGTAGGAGAACTTCACCTCCAGGAGGTTGGTGTAGAGGACGCTGTCCAGACGCGGCGCGATGATGACGTCCGCCAACACGGCGGAGCCCTGCTCGGTGAGCAGGCGCGTGCGGACGACGGACTCGACTCGGGCCGAGGCCTTGTACTTGACGGCTGGGGCGGAGGCCACCAGCAGCCAGCCGAGGGCCAGGGCGGGCAGCGCCATGCGTCTACTCCACCACCACGACGTCACCCGTCTTCAGACGGAAGACGGAGGCCGTGCCCTCGTTGCGGGTGAGGGAGGGCCAGGTGAAACGGATACGCACCGGCGTCTGGTAGCCGGGGTCCTTGCGCAGCACGTAGATGGCATCGTCGCGCGCGTAGTCGGTGAAGCCGCCGGCCTCCGAGAGCGCCTGCAGCAGCCCGGAGCCCGACTCGAGCAGCTTCTTGCCCGGGTTGCGCACCTCGCCCAGCACGGCGATCTTGATGGGCTGGGGCTCGTCCACCATGACGGTGACGACGGGGTTGTTCACCAGGTCCTTGAGCTTCTGCTCCACCACGCGGGCGAGCGCGGGCGGCGTCTGCCCCGCGGCGTCCACGTCGTTGATGAGCGGCAGGCTGATGCGGCCATCGTCGCGCACGCGCAGGCGCGAGGAGATCTGCCCCTGGTTCCACACGTTGACGCTGAGGACGTCGCCCTTGGTGATGACGTAGCTCTCCTCCTGCTTGGTGGGAGGGGGCTCGCGGTAGTCGTCCACCCAGACGAAGCGGCCCGGCTGATAGCAGGCGGACAGCAGCAGGAGCGAGGCCAGCAGGGGCCAGCGGTAGGAGCGGAGGAGGTTTCGGCTCATGGCGGGCAGAGGGAGGGAGGGTTTCATGCGGCGCGGGCCTCGGAGGGAGGCGGCTCGGTGGAGGCCTGGGGCTTGCGGCGGTTGCGTACCATGCGCACCACCCCGAGCACCTCGTCCTTGCGCACCGCGCCGGTGAGGAGGATGAGGAACACGTAGAGCAGGCCGTCCACCACCAGGCGGGCCAGGCCCCGGAGCAGGGTGCTCGAGTCCAGCCCCAGCTGGCCCAGCAGCAGGTGCACGGCGGTGACGGCGGCGCACACCCCGACCGTCTTGCCCAGCACGGCCTTGGAGCGCGCATCCCACGCACGCTGGCCGATGGCGGACACGAGGATGCAGGTGACGACGATCTCGCAGATGGCCAGCGAGAGGGCGGTGGCGCTCGCGCCGCCCGTGAGCCCCCGCCACGCGAGGAAGGGGCGGATGAGCAGCAGGTTGAGCCCCAGGTTGAGCCCCGCGGCCAGGATGGAGGTGCGCGTCACCGTCCAGGGGCGGTTGTCCGCCATGAGCCAGCTGCCGCACACGGTGGCCACGTAGGTGAGCACGAAGATGGGCGCGAGCAGCCGCAGCACCGGCGCGGCCGGCAGGTAGCGCTCGCCAATCAGCAGTTGCACCCACGTCTCCGCGCCCAGCGCGAGCGCCAGCGTCACGGGCACCGACAGAGAGACGAGGCCCTCCAGCCCCCGGCGGAGGATGCGGGTGAACTCCTCCTGCGAGGTGGCCGCCGCGCGCGACATCATCGGCAGCACCACCCAGCCGAGGATGGGCGAGAGCAACATCGTCAGGCCCGCGATGCCCCAGACGGCGCCGTAGTAGCCCACCTCGGTGGTGTTGGCGACCAGGCCCAGCACCATGACGTCCACGCGGCCATTGGTGGCCAGCGCCGCCTCGTTGATGAAGAAGGGCAGGGCGGCCACCAGCGCTCCGGCGGTGGCGCGCACGTCCAGGTTCAGCCGCAGCCCCGCGTGCTTGCGCGTGAGGTGGAAGAGGAAGACGGCCTTGAAGATTTCCGCGCCGATGAAGGGAGCGGCCAGCCACGGCAGCGGCGCGCGCATGAGCAGCGCCAGCCCCAGCCCGAAGCCCCAGATGCACTTCATCAGGACGTGGGCCACCGACAGCCCATCCACCTTCTCATGGGCGTGCAGGACGGCGGCGAGGATGGCGTTGAGGCGGAAGAAGAACTGGTAGACGCCCAGCAGCAGCACCAGCGTCAGCACCTCGGGCGGCTTGCCCTCGCCGCGCAGCGCCACCCACATGGCCCCGAGGAGCACCAACGCCAGCACCACCTGCAGGAGGAGCGTGCCGGCGAAGAACTCGCTGGCGTGCTCGCGCCGGACGGCCACCTCCTTGCGGATGTAGACGTCCAGGCCCAGCGCGCTGAGGATGAAGAACGCGGCGGAGGTGCCGTTGGCCCAGTTGTACTGGCCGAAGCTCTCCGGACCCAGCAGCCGCGGCACCAGCACCTGCAGACCGAACCCGATGACGTACGTCACCAGCAGCGACCCGCCCAGCTTCAGGGCGTTGCGCAGTGGGCTGGGGGCGTCCACCGGTGCGGACTGGGCCACGGGTGCGGCCGCCGCGCTGGTCTGGGGCGTTTCGATGACGGGTACCTCGACGGAAATGGCCGCCAGCAGTGAACGACAGAGGCTTCCCCCCGTCAAACAAACGCCTACAGGTCTGTAGTGCGGCCGGGCGGGCGCATGGGCTCCAGAGAGGGCCTGGGGGTGTGCCTGGCCGGAGGCTCCTGGAGCGGGCGCGACGTTCTGGGCTTTCGGGCTACCGTCGGCGCCGAGGGTGGCGAGGGGAGGGCTGCGTCCACCCGAGGGGGGGCACACCATGAACACGTGGAAGCTGTGGGGGCTGCTGCTCGGCGTATGGCTGTCTGGCTGCGCGGCCTCGGGCTCGTCGCTGCACGAGGCGGAGGCGCTCGACGCCACCTACCAGGAGGCACAGGAGGAGGAAGGGCAGTCGTGTCTCGTCCTGCTGTGTGACGAGGAGGTGTGCGGCTTCTTCCACTGCGAGGCCGTGGCGCGGGCAGTGGCCATGGCGGGTCCAGGCGAGGAGGTGGCGCCCGGGCAGGTGGTGAAGACGTGGGCCAACCCGGGCGTGGTGAGCAGCGGCTCACCCATGAGGTACTGGGGAGGCCCGCTGCCGCTACCGAAGCAGAAGGGCGCCGTCTTCGTCATCCCCTGGCGCAACCACCACCTGCGCAACCTGCTGCCCAGTCAGCAGCAACAGATGCAGGAGGCCGACGAGAAGCTCAACCGGCCTCACGAGAAGCACCACATGTTTCCGCAGGCATTCAAGAAGTGGTTCAAGAGCAAGGGCATCGACATCCATCGGTGGACGATGTTCATCGAGACGACCCTGCACAAAAGCATTCACCGCGGACCCAATGGTGGTCCCTGGAACGCGGCGTGGTGGCAGTTCATCTCGGAGAACCAGTACAACGAGAAGCTGACGAAGGAGCAAATCTGGAAGCACGCCTGGGAGTTGTGCGTGCGCTTCGGACTGATGGCACCCCTCCAACCGTATTACGGTGGGAAGAGGCTGCCGCCCCCCATCGGGTTCTGAGGAGAAGATGCGGTTCTACGAACTGGGTTCTGTCCCGTATGGAACCTCGCGCTATACGGGGGAGTTCCCCATGGACCATCGATGGGGCCTGCCCGGTGTGCATTGCCCCACGTGTGACGCCAGCTGGAGCGGTATCTCGGAGGCCTATCCGAGCGTGGACCTGTCGGGACTGCCCGAGGCGAAGCAGCTCGAGAATGCCTGGCTGGAAGAGGACTTCCAGAAGTTCGAGCGTTTGCGGCAGATGGTGCGACCCCTGGTTCCCTCCTGGGCGCGGCTGATCCCTGGCACTGCGTTCGGGCCACTCGTGGGCTCGGCGCGAGGCACTTTTCCTCAGATCTACTTGCTGTATGCGTGGATGGTCATCATCCGCCGTGAGGCGCTGGAGCGGCTCCAGGCGGAGGGGCTGCGAGGGCTCAAGGGCTCCCGCACCGAGCTACGCTTCCGGCAGCGGAACTCCCCGGAGTTGTTGGAGGTGGAACTGGAACCGCACGGCTTGTTGCACCCGGACTGCCTGCCTCCTGGCAAGACCGAGCCGTGCGGGACCTGCGGTGGTTATGAGTTCGGCCTACCGAAGCAGCCGCTGCTCGATGGTGCTTCATTGCCGGAGCACCTGGACGTGTTCCGTCTGCGGAACTGTCCTGGCTTCATCGTCATCAACGAGCGCTTCGCGGACACGCTGCACCGGCTCGGCTTCGAGGAGTTCTCGCTGCGCGAGTTGCCCGTGCGCTGAGTCCCGCGGCTCGGACTTCAGCGTGGCACTACGGGAAGGTCACGTTCTCCAGAACGACCGAGCGCCTGTCCGTGCCCCACAACGTGAGGGTGTATGCACCCGCCACCTGTGTCTTCGTTGCCTCCACCTCGACCTCCACCATGACCTTGACCGTCTGCCCTGGGAGGATGGGCTCCGGGCGCCACAGGGGAAGCGGCGTCAGTTGCTCGCCACGGGCGCCTCGCAGCACGGCTCCCTCTGGGGTCCAGGGCTTCGTCCCCGGGTTCGTCAGTTCCATCTCCACCGCCACCCGGCGCTTCGAGAGGTATGTCCAGGACTGGCGCACGTTCAGCACGTTGCCCGGCTTCCGCTTGATGAACGCGGTGATGTCTTGGGTCTGGACTCCGATCGTTTCGTCCATGTGGTCCGCGAGGCGCAGCCCCAGGAGGCCACCTGGCCTCTCCCGCTCGGTCAGCGTCCGATCCTTCTCCTCCTCGCACCGCTGGAGCCGAACCAGTGTGTCCCAGGCTTCCCGCTGGTAGAACGCCACCGGACGCGTGTGGCGGATGACCTCCACCTGCCGAGCCGCAAGGGCCGGGTGGACCACGAGAAGGAAGCTGGCGCTCGTGGGGGCTGAACCATCCCGAAAGTAGACTGTCACCCGCAGCGGCGGCACCTCACGCATCGCTTCCGAGGCCACGAGGGTGAGGGCATCCGCCGCCTCCAACACGCGGCGGAACCGCTCTCGTCCCTCCAACTCCACGCGCGCCACGTTCGCGTCGAAGAAGATGTTGGTGGACAGTTCCGGGCTGATGCACAACGCGCGTGTGTTCCTGTCTGCGTCCGCGTCCAGCTGCACCCGGAGGTCGCCTGATTCACAGGAGGGTGGCTGGGGGTGCTCTGGAACATCCGCGGTCATGGCGATGAGCGCCACCGCCAGCAGGTTGGCAGGAGATACGAGGAGCACGGGAACCTAGTTGTCCTGCTTCACGCTGAAGCGATTCGTGGACATCACGGTCGAGTGGGACGAGATCCTGACGGTGTCTCGCCCGCTATCGGGCATGACTACGACACCCGGATGCATGCTCGAATAGAACTCGATGCACACGGGGAAGGGTTTCCCCTCGGGCGTGAGGGCCTGCGTGAAGCGGCCGTAGACGCGCTTGCCCCCGAAGAGCAGCTCTCCGGTGAGGAGGGTGCCGGGAGGCAGCTTTCCCAGTGGGGCTCTTAGCTGGACCTGGGTGGGGCCCTCCTTCACGGTGATGACGACCGGCTCCGCGTCGAAGAACTCGGGAAACGCGAACGTAGTCCCATGCCCGATGACGATGCCCAACTCCCGCTCCATGGTTGCCTCGGCGTGGCGGGGGCAATCGGCGGGCTGCGGCGTGGGGCGCACCTGGGGCGTGGTGCTGGTGCAGCCAACGAGGACGATCGTGCAGAGGGCTCCCTTGCACACCTCCTTGGCGATGGGCACACAGCGTCGCACCTCGCGCCGCGGCGCGGGCTTCTCTTGGTTCTTCACGCGGGAGTCTTCCTTGCGAAGCATGGCGGTGGCGAATTCGGACGCGGGGAGGGAGGGCAGGTATGGCAGCGCGCCTTCGCCAGCGGCAGGATTCAGCGCCTCGCTGGCCAGCGCCATTTCACGGCCGGAGCCGCCATCTACAGTAGGGCAGAGCCCAGCCAACGCACGAGGTGCATCCGGCCTGTCTGTGCCGGGAGTGTCCGCCCATGGCGGGAACAGGAGGCTCCACACCCCAGCGCCCAGGGCCAGGGCCAGGACGAGGGTCGTCCCGGTGATCACGGCCAGGGACCACCATCTCCGCACTTTTAGAGGGGGCTCGGTGGGACGGGTGATGGACTCCTCCTCCGATAGGGCCCGCTGAGCGGCCACGGGCATGTCCGGCTGCCCGTTCGCCACCTCGGCCAGCGCGCTCCCCTCCTCGGCGGGTGGGACTCCTCGTCGGGGCTCGTGCTCGAGCCACCCCAGTGCCCAGCTCAGGGGGCCGTCCGTGTCCACTCGCGCGGACTCCTCCGAGGAGCTGTCGCCGGGCGCGTCCGGCTCGCACAGGGGCACATCCCAGCCCGGCTCTCCCCCGGCCTCGGCCAGGACCTGCCTCAGCGCCTCGCACACCTCCTCCACGCGCGTGTACCGGTCCTCCACCTTCTTCTCCAGCATCCGCAGGCAGAGGGCGGAGAGCGCCAGCGGCACACGCGGGTTGAGCACGTGCGGCGCCACGGGCTCCATGTGGCGGATGCGCTCCGCCAGGCCTCCGCCTTCCGGGTCGTACCTGTCCCCGAAGGGCAGGGCGTTCGTCAGCAACCAATAGAAGGTGACGCCGAGGGCCCATACGTCATCGGCCCGGGTGAACTCGTACAGGTCATCCCCCACCATGTCCCGGCTGAAGCGGTAGGCCTCGGGCGAGCGGAACTCGTAGGTGCCTGGGGGCAGGATGCTGTGGGTGAGGTGGGGCGCCCCGAGGTACGAGCCCACGCCGAAGTCGATGAGGACGGGCTGCTCGCCCTCGCTCCGGATGAGGATGTTCTCGGGTTTGAGGTCGCGGTGAAGGACGTCCTGCTGGTGCACCTCCCCCAGCGCGAGCGCGGCCTCCAGCATGAGGTGCGCGGCCCGGCGGGCCGGCGGGTTGTTCGCCCGTGCGTAGACCTCCAGGGTCGGGCCCTCGACGAACTCCATGACGATGTAGGGCGTGCCCTCCTGGGGCTCGGGCCACTGGTCGCACCCGATGAAGCGCACCACGCGAGGGCTGTCCAGGCGCAGCAGGATGCTGATTTCGCGCCGGGCCCGGCCGCCGAGCGCGGAGGCATGCAGGAACTTGAGGACGACGAGGCGGCCAGCGCGCTCGGCCTTGAAGACGGTGCCGCCGCCACCTCGGCCCAGCCTGCCGACGATGCGGTAGTCCCCCACTTTTTCGCCCATGTCGGGGAGCTTCGAAAAAAAGCCCATGGCACATGACCTCCGGAGTGAGTTAGCTTAGCAGAACCCCTGAAGTGACTGATGGGCATGATGCTCGAACGGAGGCGGACGTCCCCGTCGAGCTCTCGAGGAGAAGAGGAAAATGAAGTTCTACGAACTGGATGCCGTTCCGGATGGGGCCATTCGCTACACGGGCAAGGACCCCGCTGAAAACACGAGGGGCCCGCTCGGCCCTCGGTGCTCCTCTTGTGCGGGCACCCTGGCGGGCGACGTGGAGTCCTACCCGAGCCTGGAGTCGTTGAATTCTCCAGAGGCGAATCAGGCCAGTGGGGCTCGCGACAAGTTCGTGCAGATCTTCATCCAGAACCCGTGGCTGGTGCTCATGCGCCGTGATGCGTTGGAGCAGCTCCAGGCCGAGGGAATCCGTGGACTCAATGGCCGCCGCACGGACCTGCGCTTCCGACAGGAGTGTTCACCGGAGCTGCGGGCGCTGGAGATCGAGCAGCACGGCCTCTACCACCCGGACTGCATGCCGCCGACCGACATCGTGCCGTGCAGGCGGTGCGGCAGCTACGAGCCGAGCCGTCCAGAGGAGCCGCTGCTCGATGGGGCCTCGCTACCGGAGCACCTGGACCTGTTCCGGCTGCGCAACGGCAGCGCGACCCTCGTCATCACCGAGCGCTTCGCCGACACCCTGCGGCGGCTCGGCTTCGAGGAGTTCTCCCTCCGGGAAGTACCCGTGCGCTGAGCCCCACTCCACGGATTCTCGCCTGAGACACGTTTGCGGAAGTGTCGCATCCGGCCGCGTTGGCATGCCCTGGCGCGCTATCGTCCGCGCCATGGGGCGCGAGGGGTGGGACCCTTCCACCCGAGGGGGATGAGCGTCATGAAGACGTGGAAGCTGTGGGGGCTGCTGCTCGGCGTGTGGCTGTCCGGCTGCGCGGCCTCGGGCACGGTGCTGCACGAGGCGCAAGCGCTCGACACCACCTACCAGGAGGCACAGGAGGAGGAAGGGGAGTCGTGTCTCGTCCTGCTGTGTGACGAGGAGGTGTGCGGCTTCTTCCGCTGCGAGGCCGTGGCACAGGCCGTGGCCACGGTGGGCTCGGGCGAGGAGGTGGTGCCCGGGCAGGTGGTGAAGACGTGGGCCAACCCGGGCGTAGCGGTGAACAGCGGCTCACCCATGAGGTACTGGGGAGGCCCGCTGCCGCTGCCCAAGCAGAAGGGCGCCGTCTTCGTCATTCCCTGGCGCAACCACCACCTGCGCAACCTGCTGCCCAGTCAGCAGCAACAGATGGAGGAGGCCGACGAGAAGCTCAACCGGCCTCACGAGAAGCACCACCTCTTCCCGCAGGCGTTCAAGAAGTGGTTCAAGAGCAAGGGCATCGACATCCATCGGTGGACGATGTTCATCGAGACGACCCTGCACAAAAGCATCCATCGAGGGCCAAATGGTGGTCCCTGGAATGCTGCGTGGTGGCAGTTCATCCGGGAAAATGAGGGCAGGGAGGTGACGAAGGAGGAGATCTGGAAGCACGCCTGGGAGTTGTGCGTGCGTTTTGGAGTGATGGCCCCCTTGCAGCCGTACTATGGCAAGACGAGGCTGCCGCCCCCGATCGAGTTCTGAGGAGGAGATGAGATTCTACGAGCTGGATTCCGTCCCGTACGGGACCGCGCGCTACACGGGCGAGTACCACGCGGAACACAAGTGGGGCCTGCCCGGCTTGCTGTGCCCCACGTGTGGCGGCAATGCGGCGGGCATCGCGGAGGCCTACCCGAGCGTGGACCTGTCGGAGTTCCCCGAGGCGAAGCAGCTCGAGAAGTCCTGGTTGGAGGAGGACTACGGGAGGTTCGAGCGTCTGCGGCAGATGGTTCGACCCCTGGTCCCCGCTTCAGCGAGGCTGAGACCTGGCACCCACTTCGGGCCGCTCGTGGGCTCGGCGCGCGGCAACATCGCGCAAATCCTCATCCAGTATCCCTGGCTGGTGCTCATCCGCCGTGAGGCGTTGGAGCAGCTCCATGCAGAGGGGCTCCGCGGGCTCAAGGGCTGCCGTACGGAGCTGCGCTTCCGGCAGAAGAACTCACCGGAGTTGCTGGAACTGGAGATCGAACTGCACGGCCTCTACCACCCGGGCTGCCTGCCGCCGGTCGACCTGGCGCCTTGCGAGACGTGTGGCAGCTACAAATTCGGCCGTCCGAAGGAGCCGCTGCTCGATGGGGCCTCGCTACCAGAGCACCTGGACCTGTTCCGGTTGCGCAACGGCAGCGCGACCCTGGTCATCACCGAGCGCTTCGCCGACACCCTGCGGCGGCTCGGCTTCGAGGAGTTCTCCCTCCGGGAAGTACCCGTGCGCTGAGCCCCACTCCCGAGGGCCCAGCGCGCCTCATCTCCGTCAGCTCGCGCCGCTGCCCGTGAGCACCACGGGCACCGTCTTGAGGATCAGGTTGATGTCGTTCTTGAGGCTCCAGTGGTCGATGTACTGCATGTCCAGGTACATCCACTCCTCGAACGAAATCTGATTGCGCCCCGACACCTGCCAGATGCAGGTGAGCCCCGGACGCACCGACAACCGGCGGCGCTGCCACGCGGCGTACTTCTCCACCTCCTTCGGGATGGGCGGACGCGGCCCCACCACGCTCATCTCGCCCCGCAGCACGTTGATGAGCTGCGGCAGCTCGTCGATGGAGTACTTGCGGATGAACCGGCCAATCCGCGTGATGCGCGGATCGTTCTTCATCTTGAAGACCGGTCCCGTCTGCTCGTTGAGCGCCTCCAGCTTCGCCTTCAGCTCCTCGGCGTTCACCACCATGGAGCGGAACTTCAGCATGTTGAACGTCTTGCCGTGCAGCCCCACGCGCGTCTGCTTGAAGAAGATGGGCCCCCGGCTGGTGAACTTCACCACCAGCGCCACGCCGATCAGCAGCGGCGAGAGCATCGCCAGCGCCGCCGCCGAGCTCACGATGTCGAAGAGCCGCTTGAGCGCCATCTGGTGCGGCTGGAAGGCGTGCGTCATGAAGTGCAGGTAGCCGTCCGAGACCGCGTGGTCATCCACCGGCCGCGCCCGGTCGAACCGGAAGTGGTACGCCGGCAGCGCGAAGGGAATCCCGAAGTTCTCACACAGCTTCACCGCGTTCTGCATCTCCGCCGAGTGCTTCAGCATGTTCCCGGCGATGAACACCTCGTCCACCGGCACCGTGCACAGGATGTTCTCCAGGTCCTTCACCGTCCCCAGCACCGGCGCCGGCGGCGCCGCCGTGGCCGTGTCGTTGCTGAAGCTCAGGTAGCCGATCACCTTGCGCCGGTGCTTGCTGTTCAGGTCCTCGCCCGTCAGCCGGCCCATCGCTCCCACGCCGATGATGAGCACCTCGTCCAGCGGCTGCTCCTGCACCGACAACTTCCGGAAGAAGTACAGGCGCAACAGCGCCACCGAGGGCCACAACAGCGGCGGGAACAGGCTCAGCGCGACGATCCACGACTCGGTGCCCATCACCAGACGCGTGAGGAAGAGCACCACCGTGACGACCATCACCTGGATGGAGATGAGCGCCAAGTCATCCAGCCGCTCCCGGTCCGCGAACCGCGCGTCATACAGGCACAGCGCCGTGCCCACCACCAGCCACGACAGGATTCCCACCCCCAGCAGCACCCAGACGTCCGTGCGCTCCAGGTGCAGGTCATGGCCCATCATCGTCGTGGACACGAGCAGCGCCGTCACCACCAGCACCAGGTCCACCGCCAGGTTCAGCTTGGCGGCGAACCCCGGCGCGAAGCGCGGGGACCGCGGCTCGGCCGTCACGGGCGCCACCACTGCCAGATTCTTATCCACTGAGGTGGGTGCGCCCGTCAGCACCAGCGGCACGGGCGTCTCGGCCGGACCCGACCCGACAGGTGGGCTCTCGGGACTTGCCTTCGCGGTGGTGGTGGGCGGCTCGCTGGAGGTCGAGTCAACTTGAGATGCGGGTCGCATTGCAGGCCTTCCGGAATTCACTCCCGACGGATCCGCATGATAGGGGACCGGAACGTCGGCAAAAAGCCAGCGGGAGCCAAGTGTTGAGACGGCACATCCCCCTGCTTCGAGAGCAGACAGCGTAAAGGTTTGTCCTGAAATCCGTCAATCCCTCCTGTATATTTGCAGCTTGGTTGTAACCTCCGGAGGACACCTGTTGCGTCTCCGGCAACAAGCCTACACGCGCCTCACGTGTAGGGGCATGGCGTGTGCATGGCGTACAGAGGACGTAATGGGTCCTCCACGGGAGTCACCGCCATGCCCTCCACCGAGCCGTCCGCGCCCGCCGCCGTCGTCCTCGCCCGCCGTGACTTCGACGCCGCCCTGTTCGATCTGGACGGCGTGGTGACACGCACCGCGGAGGTGCATGCCGCGGCGTGGAAGCGCCTGTTCGACGCGCTCGTGGAGCCGCCCTTCACGCCGGAGGACTACCAACGGTACGTGGATGGGCGGCCGCGCCTGGATGGCATCCGCTGCTTCCTGGCGAGCCGCGGGCTGTCACTGCCCGAGGGCACACCGGAGGATGGACCAGAGGCCCAGACGGTGCACGGGCTGGGCAAGCGCAAGAACACCTTCTTCACCGAGACGTTGGAGCAGCGGGGCGTGGGGGTGTTCGCGAACGCGGTGGGGCTGCTGGAGCGGCTGAGGGCGGCGGGCTTCCGCACGGCGGTGGTATCGGCCAGCCGCAACTGCGTGGCGGTCCTGCGAGCGGCCAGGCTGGAGCACCTCTTCGACGCTCGGGTGGACGGGGTGGAGGCGGGGCGGCTGGGGTTGCCGGGCAAGCCTGCGCCGGACACGTTCCTGGAAGCGGCTCGGAGGTTGGGCGTGGCCCCGGAGCGCGCGGTGGTGCTGGAGGACGCCCAGGCTGGAGTGCAGGCGGGGCGGCGAGGCCATTTCGGGCTCGTCCTCGGGGTGCGCCGCGCGGGGCCGGAGGGCGCGCTGGTGCGAGCCGGTGCGGACGTCGAGGTGACGGACCTGTCCACCGTGAGGGTGGAGGAAGGAGCGTCGGAAGTGCGGCCCATGCGGGAAGTGCCCTCGGCGTTGGAGCGGCGCGAGGAGTTGCTGCGGCGGATGGAGGGGCGGGAGGTGGCCGTCTTCCTGGACTATGACGGCACGCTGACGCCCATCGTTCCCCAGCCGGAGGACGCGCGCCTGTCGGACGCGATGCGGGCCACGCTGGCGGAGCTGGCCCGGCGCTACCCGGTGGCCGCCGTGAGCGGGAGGGATCTGCCCGTGCTGAAGGGCTTCGTCCAGTTGGAGGGGCTGTACTTCGCGGGCAGCCACGGCTTCGACATCGAGGGGCCGGGCGGGCGTTGCTTCCAGCAGGAGGAGGGAATGGCGCTGCTGCCGGAGGTGGACGCGGCGGAGCGGGAGCTGGCCAGGGGGCTGGAGGCAATCCCTGGCACGCGGCTGGAGCGCAAGCGCTTCACGGTGGCGGTGCACTGGCGGCACGTGGAGGAGGCGCGGGTGCCCGAGGTGGAGCGCGTGGTGGCCAGCGTGCTCGCGCGCCACCCGAGGCTGCGCAGGAGCGGCGGGAAGAAGGTCTTCGAGCTGCAGCCGGACATCGACTGGCACAAGGGCCGGGCGGTGCAGTGGCTGCTGCGGGCCCTCGGGCTGGAGCGCGAGGGCGTGCTGCCCGTGTTCGTGGGGGACGACCTCACGGACGAGGACGCCTTCCAGACGCTGAAGGGACGGGGGCTCGGGGTGGTGGTGCGCGGCGAGGCGGAGCGGCCCACGGCGGCGGACTACGCGCTGGCGGACGTGGAGGAGGTGCGCCAGTTCCTGCAGCTGCTCATCGCCCGCGCGGGAGGGACGAAGCGATGAACCCGGAGCACTGGCTCTTCACGTACGAGGGTTTCGAGCCGGCGAAGGAGGGCCTGCGCGAGGCGCTGTGCACGCTGGGCAACGGCTACTTCGCCACGCGCGGGGCGGCGCCGGAGGCGGAGGCGGACGAGACGCACTACCCGGGCACGTACCTGGCGGGCGGGTACAACCGGCTGAGGACGGACCTGGCCGGGCGCGTGGTGGAGAACGAGGACCTGGTCAACATGCCCAACTGGCTGCCGCTCACCTTCCGCATCGAGGGCGGCGACTGGTTCAACGCGCGCGCGGTGACGCTGCTGGAGTACCGGCAGGTGCTGGACATGGCGCGGGGGCTGCTGCTGCGCACGGTGCGCTTCGAGGACCGGAAGGGGCGGCGCACGCGGGTGGAGCAGCGGCGCTTCGTGCACATGCGGGACAAGCACCTGGCGGGGCAGGAGCTGGTGCTGGTGCCGGAGAACTGGAGCGGGCGGGTGCTGGTGCGCTCGGCGCTGGACGGGCGGGTGGTGAATGGAGGCGTGCCCCGCTACCGGCAGCTCAACTGCAAGCACCTGCGGACGCTGGTGACGGAGGAGGTGGACGCGGAGACGCTGCTGCTGGAGGTGGAGACGGTGCAGTCGCGCCTGGAGGTGGCCGAGGCGGCGCGCACGCGGCTGTACGTGGACGGGCAGCCCGCGGAGGCACGGAGGGGACTGGCCACGGAGGACGGGTACCTGGCGCACGACTTCACGGTGGAGCTGCGCGAGGGCCAGCGGCTGGCGGTGGAGAAGGTGGTGGCGCTCTACTCGTCGAGGGACCACGCCGTGTCCGAGGCGGCGCAGGAGGCCCGGCACGCGGTGGGGGTGGCGCCCGCGCGCTTCGACGAGCTGGTGGACACACACGCGCGGGCGTGGTCTCACCTGTGGCGCCGCAGCGACCTGGACCTGGAGCTGGCCGAGGCGGACCACATCCACCGGACGCTGCGGCTGCACATCTTCCACCTGCTGCAGACGGTGTCGCCGCACTCCATCGACCAGGACGTGGGCGTGCCGGCGCGCGGGTGGCACGGCGAGGCGTACCGGGGCCACATCTTCTGGGACGAGCTGTTCGTCTTCCCGTTCCTCAACCTGCGGTTGCCGGCCCTGACGCGGGCGCTCCTGCGCTACCGGCACCGGCGGCTGCGGCGGGCGCGCGAGGCGGCACGCGAGGCGGGCTTCCGGGGCGCCATGTACCCCTGGCAGAGCGGCAGCGACGGGCGCGAGGAGAGCCAGCGCGTGCACCTCAACCCGCGCTCGGGGCGCTGGGTCCCGGACGTGACGTCGTTGCAGCGGCACATCAACGCGGCCATCGCCTACAACGTCTGGCAATACTACGAGGCCACGGCGGATACGGAGTTCCTCTATTTCTATGGCGCGGAGATGTTGCTGGAGCTGGCGCGCTTCTGGGCGAGCATGGCCCGGTGGAACCCGTCCCTGCGCCGCTATGAGATTCTCGGCGTCATGGGGCCCGACGAGTACCACACGGGCTACCCGGACCGGCCGGAGCCGGGGCTCGACAACAACTCGTACACCAACCTCATGGCCGTATGGGTGCTGTGCAAGGCATTGGAGGTGTTGAAGCTGCTGCCCGGCGAGCGGCGGGGCGAGCTGCTCGAGACGCTGGAGCTGACCCAGACGGAGCTGGCGCACTGGGACGACGTGAGCCGGAAGATGCGGCTCGTGTTCCACGCGGATGGGGTGCTCAGCCAGTTCGAGGGCTACGAGCAGCTCCAGGAGTTCGACTGGGAGGTGTACCGCAAGCGCTACGGCGACATCCAGCGGCTGGACCGGATCCTCGAGGCCGAGGGCGACACGCCCAACCGCTACAAACTGTCGAAGCAGGCGGATGTGCTGATGCTGTTCTACCTGTTCTCGGCGGAGGAACTGCGGGATCTCCTCGAGCGGCTGGGATACGCGTTCGACCCGACGATGATTCCGAGGACGGTGGAGTACTACCTGCAGCGCACGTCCCACGGCTCGACGCTGAGCGGGGTGGTGCACTCGTGGGTGCTGGCGCGCAGTGACCGGCCGCGCTCGTGGAAGCTGTTCACCGAGGCGCTCAAGAGCGACATCTCGGACGTGCAGGGAGGGACGACGCCGGAAGGCATCCACCTGGGCGCGATGTCGGGGACGGTGGACCTGATGCAGCGCGCGTACACGGGCATCGAGGTGCGCGGGGGGGTGCTGCACTTCAACCCGAACCTGCCGGAGGGGATGAAGCGGCTGAAGTTCCTGCTGCGCTACCGGAAGAACATGGTGGAGGTGGAGATCACCCAGGACACGCTGGTGCTCAACAGCCGGTGGCCGGCGGCGGCACCGTTGGAGTTCGCGCTGAGAGGAGAGCGCCACCAGCTCCAGCCGTGCGAGACACGCAAGTTCCCCATCGAGAGGCCGCCCATCACGGCGGAGGCGAGCATCACGGACAGCTCGGGCCCGTGAGCCCACTCCCCCTCTCCCTCCGGGAGAGGGAAAGGGTGAGGGTACCGAGCCCCCCGGGTCGAAGACCGGGCAGGGGACCGTGAGGCCGCCTCGTCCCGAGGGGAAGTCACGGACAGGGCGGTCCGGTTCATCCGGCACATGCGCCTTCCCTCCCTGCTTCTCGCCCCCCTGACCCTGCTCCTGTCCGCACTTCCGGCCGCCGCGGCCGGCCCCTCCGTGTGGGGCGAAAGCTCCATGGTGAAGGTGATGCCCGATACGGCGCCTCATGGCCGGTCCCCGGTCCACCTCACGGCCGCGCGCAACGAGTTCGTCTCCTTCCAGGTGGGCCTGCACGGCGGAGACTCGGGGCTGCGGAACGTCCGCGCGAGCCTGAGCGCGTTGAATGGCCCCACCTCCATCGCTGGAGCGGACCTCACCCTCTACCGCGAGGATTTCCTCACCACCCGCCGGGCCACGGTGCCCGGAGAGACGGTGGGGCGCTGGCCGGACGCGCTGGTGCCGGACGTGGATGAGCTCGCCGGCGAGACGCGCAATGCCTTCCCCTTCGACGTGTCCGCCCGCGAGTCCCGCGCCATCTGGGTGGATGTGCACGTTCCCTTGAACGCGCCTCCCGGCGAGTACCATGGCGCGGTGGAGGTGACGGGTGAGGGGCTCCGCCAGCGGGTGCCCGTGCGCCTCACGGTGGTGAACGCCGTCCTGCCCAGCACTCCGTCCCTCGCCACCGCCTTCCTCCTGTGGCCGCCTCATGTGTGCCGCGCGTACTTCGGCCGCACCGAGTGCTCCCGTCAGGAATTGGAGCCGCTCCTGGCGAACCATCACCGCATGGCGCTCGAGCACCGCATCACCCTCTCCAGCGCCTTCCCCCGCGCCCCGGGTGGAGCGGGCCGCTGGGGCACGCCGGACTGGGCCTCCTTCGATGCCACCTGGGGCCCGTTCCTGGACGGCACCGCGCCCTCGCGTCTGCCCGGCGCGAAGATGACGAGCATCGAGTTCCTGGGGGAGTACACCCCCGAGGCGCTGGCCGACTTCGTCTCCCACCTCCGCGAGCGCGG
Source organism: Archangium lipolyticum (assembly GCF_024623785.1). NCBI lineage: Bacteria > Pseudomonadati > Myxococcota > Myxococcia > Myxococcales > Archangiaceae > Archangium > Archangium lipolyticum. The sequence goes on along the minus strand of NZ_JANKBZ010000038.1, from coordinate 89,201 downwards.
CTGGTTGTCGCGTGCCTACGCCTACGTGGGAGACGAGCCCCCCTACATCTCCTCCTGGGAGGAGACCCGCCGGAACCTCGCGGTGGTGGGCTCGTCGGCACCGGAGCTGCGCACGCTCCTGACCGCTCCCATCCAGGACCTGGAGGCACAGCACCTGGTGGACGCGGTGAGCCTGGTCACCCCCGCGGTCAACTACGTGGATGGCACGAAGCCGCCCTACGTGGGAGACCAGCGGGAGCGCTACACGGACTACCTCGCCCGGCCCGGCTACTCGATGTGGATGTACCAGAGCTGCATGAGCCACGGCTGCGCCTATGGCACCAACGCGCCGGAGAACGAGCCGGGCGCGGGCTGGCCCTCGTACATGCTGGATCGCCCGGCGGCGAAGGGCCGCGCCATGCAGTGGTTGACCTTCCTCGGAGGCGCCACCGGCGAGCTGTATTACCAGACGGTGGGGATGCTCGCCTCGGCGTGGGAGGATCAGTTCCGCTTCAACGGCAACGGGGATGGGACCCTCTTCTACCCGGGCACCCTCCAGCGCATCGGCGGCGGCACTCCCGTGCCGGTGGCCTCCCTGCGCCTCAAGCTCATCCGCCTGGGCGTGCAGGATTACGAGTGGCTGAAGATGGTGAGCGACGCGGGAGACCCCGTCTTCGCCCGGCAGGTGGCTCGCGAGCTCATCCCCGCCGCCTCCCAGGTGCCGGACGACGGCGAGGCCTTCGAGCGTGCCCGCCTGCGCCTCATCCAGCGCTATCTGGAGCTCTCCGGCCCTCGTGGACGGTCCCAGCCGTGATAGAGCCCGCCGCATGAGCACGGATCTGCTGAAGCGGGTGGTCATTCGCGAGGCCCGGCCCGAGGACGACGCGGTCGTGGGCGAGCTGCTGGTGGAGGCCTTCATCACCCAGTACGCCAAGAAGCTGCCAGAGGTGGTCTACACGGAGGAGCGCAAGCGCAGCCTCCGGGACGTAGCAGGCAAGCGAGCGGTGGCGAAGGTGTTGGTGGCCGAGCTGGAGGGCCGTGTGGTGGGCACGGTGGCACTGTGGCCCCCGGGGGCCATGGGCTCGGAGGCGTGGCTGCCCAACTCGGCGGACCTGCGGCACCTGGCCACCTGCGTGGACTTCCACGGCCAGGGTCTGTCGACTCCCCTGCTGGACGAGGCCGAGCGCGTGGCCCGCGAGGACTGGCGCGTTCGAGCCATCTGCCTGCACGTGCGCCGGGGCGCCCAGGGCGTGGCGCGCATGTACCAGCGCCGCGGCTTCATCCGCGAGCCGTCGGCCGACCTGGACACGCCTTCCGTGTTCCTCGAGGCCTTCGTCATGCGCTTTCCGAGATGAAATCCGTCTGACACACATTGCAACCCCGGGGAGGGGTGCCAACCGTCGCCGCGCCACAAGGAGGAGCCCATGGCGTGGCTGCGCGACAGCACGGTTGCATTCTTCTCGGCAGTGTCCCTGATTGCGTGCGGTGGTGCGGAGAGGTCGGAGTCTCCCGCCCCCCTGGAGGTGGAGTCGGCACCCGTGGAGCAGGGTGGGTCACCGGTGGAGGAGGGTGCTCCAGACGACGATTCTCCCTCACGGCATGGAGGATGGAGCTGGGGCAGGCCGGGGAGCGTGACCTGGGCCCGGAGCGTGAAGGGGTCTGGACTCGACCTCGTCCAGGGCACGGCGTGGACGCGACGCGGCGAGCTGGTCGTCCTCAGCCGCTCCAGCGGAGACGACACCGATGGCTCCGCGACACTCTCGCTGAGCAAGTACACGCCCTGGGGCTGGCGGCTCTGGACCCGGGAGTTGCGGCACGTCTCTCGCAATGGAGGCCTCGGCTACTACGACGTGCGCAACCTGCTGGGCGTGGGGCCGGATGGGTCCATCGTCCTCGCGGGCTTCGAGCGGGGGACCACGGACCTGGGCGGTGGGACGTTGGTGCAGGATGTCTACCTGGCGAAGCTGGACGCCCACGGGCAGCCGGTCTGGACGCGCTCCTTCGCCACGAGCGGCCATGAGCTGCCGCTCCGGCCCAACGCGCTCGCCGTGGATTCCCAGGGCGCCATCGTCCTCGGTGGCGAGGTGTTCGGCTCGGCGGATCTGGGCGGACAGATGCTGGTGCGCGAGGACAAGGCCTTCGTGGCCCGGTACACCCCGGCGGGAACCCTGGACTGGGTGCGCGCCGTCTCATCCTCGCCGCGCGAGCTCTACGGTCCCCAGGTCAGCGTGGACGCGCTCGCGGTGGATGGGGAGGGCAACGTCTACGCCGCCGGCAACTACACCGGGACCCTCTTCCCGGGTGGCGCCACCACGTGGCACTGGGCGGGGGCTCCGTTCCTCATCCGCTGGGACGCCCGGGGACAGCAGGTCTGGGGCAAGGACTTCGGCGGCCTGAAGGGACAGATCTACGTGGCGGGAGTGACTCCGGATGGGCACGTGGCCGCCGCGGGCCGTTTCATGGGAGCGCTCGCCTGGGGCGGGAAGGACGTCGCCGGGGACTCGCGCGAGCCCTGGGCCTCGTTCCTCGTGGTGGCGGACGTGGACGGCCAGGAGCTCGCCGCCCGCTCGCTGCGCGAGGCGAACGTGCGCGCCATGGCCGTGGACCCTCGCGGCCGCATCTACGTGGGCGGCTACGGCCCGGCGGATACCGACCTCGGCGGCGGCCCGATGATGGACTCGCAGCGGGAGCAGCTCTTCATCGTCCGCTATTCGCTGGCCGCCGAGCATGCGTGGAGCCGCACCTTCCCGAACCAGCCGTCGCCCTCGGGCAGCTACATCGGAGACCGGTACATGCGCACGCTCTCCGTCCGTCCCGGCTGGGGCCTCATCGCCGGGGGCAACTTCCAGCTCCCCACCGACTTCGGTGGCTTCCTCCTGGCGCCGGAGCCCGTGCCCGAGTCTCCCTACCCGCCGTTGCCGGACGGCTACCTGCTGCGTCTGGCTCCGTAGCGGCCCGGAACCGGCGGAGTACAGCGACGGCATGGGCTGATGAGCCCATCTGATCGCTCCTGGATATCTCTCCCGACCCGCTGGGGTGGGCGGGCGCGGCGGGTGTCATAATGCCGGGTGATACTCCCTCATGCCTCGCTACCGCCTTTCACACACTGATGCCGTCGAGTGGCTCCGGTCTCTACCGGATGGCTCGGTGGACCTCGTCATCACCGACCCCGCCTACGAGTCGCTCGAGAAGCACCGTGCCATCGGCACCACCACGCGCCTCAAGCGCAGCAAGGGGTCGAGCAACCAGTGGTTCCGCATCTTCCCCAACGCGCGCTTCCCCGAGCTGTTCGCCGAGGTCTTCCGGGTGCTCAAGCGCGACTCGCACTTCTATCTGTTCTGTGATCCGGAGACGATGTTCGTCGCCAAGCCGCTCGCCGAGGCCGCGGGCTTCCGGTTCTGGAAGCCCATCGTCTGGGACAAGCTGCACATCGGCATGGGCTATCACTACCGCTCGCGCTACGAGCTCATCCTCTTCTTCGAGAAGGGCCGGAGGCGGTTGAGCGACCTGGGCGTGGCGGACGTGCTCCCGGTGCCGCGCGTCTACCGGGGCTATCCGGCGGAGAAGCCCCCGGAGGTGAGCGAGGTGCTCATCCGCCAGAGCAGCGAGCCCGGAGGCGTGGTGGTGGATCCGTTCATGGGCTCGGGCTCGGTGGGGGTAGCGGCGGCGCGGCTCGGGCGGGACTTCTGGGGCACCGACATCTGTGACGAGGCGCTGGCGGTCTCCGGGACGCGCCTGCTGGCCGAGGGCGCGGAGCCCGAGGAGGCGCCGGAGGACTCGCGGGAGATGCGCAGGGTCCGGAGCGGTTGAAGGGCCGGACGCGGAGGCACGGATGACTGGACACGAATACGCGGACCTGGTGGCCAGATACATCGTGAGGAACTACGCCTCGCGCGGGGTGAAGGCGTACCGCGAGGTGCACGTCGGCAAGACACTCACCGGGAGGGGACGGCGCGTCGACATCTTCGTGCTCGAACACGAGACGCGCACCGCGCTCGCCATCGAGTGCAAGTACCAGGGCAGCGTGGGCACGGTGGACGAGAAGATTCCCTTCGCCCTGCAGGACCTGGAGAGCATGAAGATTCCCGTGTGTGTCTCCTACGCGGGTGATGGCTTCTCGCAGGGCATCCTCCACATCCTCTCCGCGTCTCCCATCGCGGCCTACTGCCTGCCCGGCGCGAAGACGCTCGCGCCCTCCCCGGAGACACGCGAGCTGGACTGCATCCTCGCCATGACCTTCAAGTGGTGGGACGTGCTCGTGCGCGGCAAGAAGCGCGTGGCGCTCTAGCTTCAGCCCTCGTCTTCACCGCGAAGCGCGTCACCCGGGAAGAGGCGATGTCCCTCGAAGACCGTCAGCACTTCGATTCCATCCCGAACCACGCGGTACACGATGCGGTAGGAGCGCAGGAACACTTCACGAATGTCCTCCCGCTCGATTTCCGGCACACGGCGTCCGGCCTTGGGCGTGGCGGCTGCCTCGTGTGCACGCTGCCGCAGGCGTTCAACCCACTGGCGTGCAGCTCGTGGATTGTCCTCGGCGATGTAGCGGCCAATGGCGCGCAGATCTCCGATGGACCGGTGTGTCCATCGGACATGTGGCCTACGGCTCACGGCTCGTGCTTACCGAACTCGTCATCCAACATCCTGCCAAGCGCTTCGTCGGAGACGACCCGGCCTGCCTCGGCATCGGCGAGCCCTTCACCGACTGCCTCCAGGAATCGTGCCCGGTGGGTGAGCCGGTCGAACTCCTCCGGTGAGAGCAGCACGGCGGCGGGCTTGCCGCTCTGCGTGATGACCACCGGGCGCCGGTGCTCCCTCAGGCGGCGGACCACCTCGGAGGCACGAGCCTTGAAATCGGCGATCGGCAGGATGTCCTCTGAGACGTGGAGCGGCTTCATGGTCACCCAGATGGTCAGCGGGATGGTCAGAAGATAGACCTGATGTGAGGTCCTCACCAGGGGTGATGGGCGCGGGCCCTTGTTTCCCTCCTTCCTTCGAGGAGCAGCCGAGCGAGCGTGATGTTCACGGCCAGCCAGGCGGGCGCCGGAGGAACTCGCATGGACAGATTCCTCTCATGAGACCCATCGACTGGCATACCATGTGGGTTCCGGAGATGAACCCGTTGGAGGTCATCCTCCGCGTCTCGCTGGTGTTCCTCTTCGCACAGCTCGTCCTGCGGCTCGCCGGACGCAAGGAGCTGGGGCGCTACTCCACCTTCGACCTGGCACTCCTCTTCCTCCTCACCGTCTGCCTGCGCAGGACCCTCGTGGGCGATGACGACAGCCTCACCACGGGCTTCATCGCCCTGGCCACGCTCGCGTCGTGGGACCGCTTCTTCTCGTGGTTGTCCTTCCGAGACCGCCACGCGGCCCGGCTGCTGGAGGGCCGCCCCCTGGAGCTGGTCCGCGAGGGCGAGCTGGTACACGACAACCTGCGCAAGACCCACATCTCCCAGAAGGAGCTGCTCAGCCGGTTGCGCTCCCACGGCCGGGACGATCTGCGGACGGTCCGCGCCGCCTTCCTCGAACCGAATGGCCAGGTGACCTTCCTCTTCCGCGAGAGCGGGGGCTCCTCGTCCCACTGATTCTCGGCGTTCCGGCCGGAGCGATCGGCCTCCTGCTCGCCACTCCGCTCTGGTCGGTGCTCATCATCAAGGAGGTAGGCCCCATTCACCCAGGAGGACCGCGATGGCACAGGTCGAGACGCACAGGGCTTCGGTTCAACCCTTCCTTCCCACCGGAAACGACCAGCTCACCGAGGAGATGCGAGGCTGTATCAGCAACTGCATCTCCTGTTCCGCCGTATGCCTTCAGACGGTGACGTATTGCCTCCAGCGGGGCGGCAAGCATGCGGCCCCCGACCACATCCGGCTGCTCGAGGACTGTGTGCAGATCTGCAAGACGAGCGCGGACTTCATGTTGCGAGCCTCGCCCCTGCACCCCCGCACCTGCGCCGTCTGCGCCGAGGTGTGCGAGCGGTGCGCGGTCGAGTGCGAGAAGATGGGGGATGACACGACGATGAAGGCGTGCGCCGAGGCCTGCCGCCGCTGCGCGGAGTCCTGCCGCAAGATGAGCGCGACGGCATAGCGCCCCATCGCGGGGACCCGCCACGCCCCATGAAGTTGATACTCACACGCCTCGCCGAGCGCATTGGCACGAGTTACTGGCTGGTCCCCACACTGTGCGTGGCCGTGGCCATCGGCCTCTCGCACGCCGCCCAGGCACTCGACTCGCACCTGTCGCAGGACGAGACCGCCTGGTACCTCTTCCGCGGAGGACCCGAGGGCGCCCGCTCGGTGCTCTCCGCGGTGTCCTCCTCGATGATGACGTTCGCCGGCCTCGTCTTCTCCGTCACCATCCTCGTGCTCCAACAGGCCAGCAATCAGTTCTCCCCGCGCGTCCTTCGCACCTTCCTCCGGGACCGGCGGAGCCAGCTCCCCCTGGGCATCTTCGTGGGCACGTTCGTCTACGCCCTGCTGACGCTGCGCGGTGTCCGGGGCACGGCGGAGGGCATCGAGATGTACGTGCCCTCGCTGGCCGTCTGGCTCGCGGTCGTCCTCGTCCTGCTCTGCGTGGGCACCTTCATCTACTACATCCACCACGTCGCCCAATCCATCCGCGCCGTGGTCATCCTCACCCGCATCCGCGACGAGACGCGCCACACCCTGGAGCGGATGTACCCGGAGGGACTTGGCGAGGACACGGAGGACGCCCGCCTCGACAGACCCCGGGGAAATCCCTCACTCCTCGTGCCGTATTCCGGCACCTCCGGCGTGCTCGTCGCCGTCGACGAGGAGCAGCTCTTCTCGTGTGCCCGGGAGGCCGGCGTCACCCTCGCCCTGGTGCCCATGGTGGGCGACTTCGTCCCTCATGGCGGTATGCTCCTCGAGGTCTGGGGCGATGCCTCGTGTCTCGACGTGAAGGTCCTGGTGAATGCCTTCAGCATCGGCCCGGAGCGTACCCTCCAGCAGGACACCGCCTTCGGTTTCCGCCAGCTCGTCGACATCGCCGAGAAGGCCCTGTCTCCCGGCATCAATGACCCCACCACGGCGGTCCAGGCCATCGACCAGTTGCATGACCTGTTGCGGCGCATGGTCCGCCGGCGCTTTCCCTCTCCCGTGCGCGGGGACGAGGACGGCACTCCGAGACTGTTCTGCCCACGCCCGGACTGGAATGCCTATGTCCGGCTCGCCGTGGATGAAGTGCGTGAGTACGGCGAGGGCTCCATCCAGATCGCCCGGCGCCTGCGTTTCCTGCTGGTGGACCTGCTGCGGGTGGCTCCGGACTTCCGGCGGGACGAGCTGGAGCGGCAGCTCGCGCTCCTGGATGCGAGTGTCGGGCGCGCCTTCGTGGACGAGCGGGAGGCCGAGCTGGCCCGCCGCGCCAGCCCGCAGGGGCACGGCCCCCATTGAGCCGGTTCCCCAGGCTCTCGCCGAAGGAGGAAGTGCATGTTCTACGATGACTGGCATGACCTGGGCCGCGTGCTGCTCGTGGGGGTCTGTGCCTACGTGGCGCTGGTGCTCATGCTGCGCCTGTCGGGCAACCGGACCCTCTCCAAGCTGAATGCCTTCGACTTCGTGGTGACGGTGGCGCTGGGCTCGACGCTGGCCACGGTGCTCCTGTCGAAGGACGTGTCACTGGCCGAGGGCGTGCTGGCCTTCGCCGTCCTCATCGGGCTCCAGTTCCTGGTCACCTGGACCTCGGTGCGCGTGTCCTGGGTCAACCACCTGGTGAAGTCCGAGCCCGTGTTGTTGTTCCACCAGGGGCGCTTCCTCCCCCGCGCCATGCGCCGGGCGCGGGTCGTCGAGCAGGAGGTGCTGGCCGTGCTGCGAGAGCAGGGCGTGGCACGGCTCGACACCGTCGAGGCCGTCGTGCTCGAGACCGATGGCTCGTTGTCCATTCTTCGCCGGTCCGACAAGTCACCCGAGACCCTGGCCCATGTGCGCGTGCCCGGTCCCGAGGAGGCGCCCCGGCCCTGAGGGAGGAGAGTCCGCCCGGAAGGAGGAGACGGCCGAGGAATCAGCCGCAGGGGTGGCGCTCGGGCGGGGCCGGTGCGCCTGAGCGGGCCCATGCCCACATCACCCGTCAGGGGGCTCGGAACAGGACGGGGAAGACAGGATGAACGGAGGACGTCTCACACTGGCGGCGGCGGCGCGCTTCAGCGGGAGGTGCCTGCTCGTCGCTGGCCTCGTCTTCGTCCTGGGCTACATCGTCAGCAGACTGCCCCTGGTCTTCCTGTCGGTGTTCGTGGCGCTGCTGTTCACCACCCTTCTCCACCCCGTGGCGGACTGGCTCGCCCGCCACCGCGTTCCGCGCTCCCTGGCCGCGCTCGCCGCCGTCCTGCTGGCGGTGGTGCTCATCGGCGGCCTCTTCGCGTGGATCGTCCCGAAGGCGGTCTCCGAGCTGTCGGCCAACTCCGACACGCTGGCGCGCCGGGCCCGGTCGTTCGCGCGCTCGCTCACGCAGCTCATGCCAGGGGAGCAGCCCACGCTGGACGAGCTGGGAGCACGGGCCGAGCAGTGGTTGCGCCAACACGGGCGGACGCTCACCTCGGGGGCCGCCTCGGGTGTCGCCACGCTTCTCTCCGTGCTGAGCGGAATGCTGCTCTCCCTCGTCCTCACCTTCTTCTTCGTACGGGATGGGCGCGCCCTGGTGCGCGCGCCCCTCTCCCTGCTCTCGCCCGAGAGGCGCCGGCTGGCCCGTGCCGCCATGGGCCGGGCCTGGCACACCCTGGGAGGCTGGGTCCGCGGGACGATGGTGGTGGCGCTCATCGACGCGGTCGGCGTCGGCGTCGGGCTGCTCATCCTCGGAGTCCCCCTGGCGCTGCCACTCGCGCTGCTCACCCTGCTGAGCGCCTTCGTCCCCGTCATCGGTGCGCTGGTCGCGGGTTCGGTCGCGGTGCTGGTGGCGTGGGCCACGGGAGGCACCCGGGACGCGCTCTTCACCCTGGGCATCGTGCTGGCCATCCAGCAGCTCGAGGGCAATGTCCTCCAGCCCATGGTGATGAGCCGCGTCCTGCCGCTCCATCCGGCGGTGGTGCTCCTCGGCGTCACCACGGGAGGCCTGGTGGCGGGCATCGCCGGGGCCTTCGTCGCGGTGCCGCTGCTGGCCGCCGTCACGGCCGGGGGGCGGGCCTTCCTCGAGGAGACACGCAAGCCGCCGCGGGGCGGCGACACGTCCCTGGAGGAGCCGGAGGAGGGGGAGGCCCAGCTGCCCGTCCACCACTGAGCGCCCCGGACCTCCTCGTGGAGGGCTAGGTGGCGCGCACCGGGGGACCGACAGGCCGCCGGGTCTTCTTCTGTTGGCGCTCGGTCGCGGCGAACATCAGTCCCAGGGGCCACCCGAAGACCACCGCGTGCAGGACGAGTTGCAGGAATTGCCGCGCATCGAGGAACCACGGGTAGAAGAGCCGGGCGATGATCTGGAAGTTCACCAGCCAGATGGCCGCACCGAACAGCAGTCCCACCGCCGACTGACGGCCCCAGCTCGTGCGGCCCTCCACGCTCATTCGTGACTGGATGGCGGCGTAGATGAGCCCGAAGACCGCCGACAGCACGAAATGCACTCCAAGCCCCAACGCGACGAACCACGCGCGCCAGACGACGTCGGAGAAGGCCTCCTGCCTCAGCAGCACGCTGGCGGCCATGCGCACGGGCATCAACGCGGGATTGCCCATCGCCATCGAGCTGACGATTTCCACCGCGGCGAAGACGAGGCCGACGATGAGACCATACGCCACCCCCTTGCCCAGCACCCCTCCGGTGCCCTCGCGGGGCGTACTACGAGACTCAGGCGAGCGCTCCATGCGACACCTCTGATGATGGATGATTGACGTCCCATTCAAGGGATGACCATCCCCGACGGCGGGGCCAATGCCCCTTCCAGGCCGACGAGGAGGGGCTCGACGTCCAGCGCCCGACGCTCCCCGCACAGGTCTCGAGCCGGCCCGGCTGGCTGGGGAGATACTGGGCGCGGATGCGACCGCCCAGGCCCCAGACCTCCCGGCGCCCCGTGCGCCGCCGCCTTCGAAGACAGCCTCGACAGCCTCGCGCCCTGGAGCCGGTGCGGCAGGCCCGTGGCCGGCTGCGGGCCTTCCGCAAGGCGTCCTTCCTCGCGGTGGCGCTGACGGGATTGCTGCTGCTGGTGGTGGGGCCCTCCGAGGAGGCGCTGGCGGAGGATGGCGGGGTCACCGCCCCCGCGGACATTCCCTCGGAGCCGAAACGCCAGCTTCAACCCGAGGAGGTGGCACGCGAGGCGAGCGCCGAGGCGGAGCGAACGGTGCTGGGGGTGCGCCAGGGCTTCCTCAACGCACTCCCCAAGCTCACCGTGGTGCTGGGCACGTTGCTGCTCACCTGGGGTATGGCACGGGGGCTCCGGGCGGTGCTGCACCGGGTGATGGGGCGCTGGGCGCGGGCGGATGCCAGCACGGCGTTGGTGAGCATCTTCGTGTGGTTGTTGGGCACCGGTATCGCCGTGAGCGTGATGGCGGGGGACATCCGCGCGATGCTCGGCTCGGTGGGCCTGGTGGGCCTCGCGCTCTCCTGGGCGCTGCAGACGCCCATCGAGAGCTTCACCGGGTGGTTGCTCAACTCCTTCCAGGGTTATTACCGGGTGGGAGACCGTGTCCAGGTGGGCGACGTCTTCGGGGACGTCTACGCCATCGACTTCCTGTCCACCACGGTGTGGGAGCTGGGCAGCCCGGAGAGGCCCGGCGCCGTGCATGCCGAGCAGCCCACGGGCCGGCTCATCACCTTCCCCAACAACGAGGTGCTGACGGGCACCGTCGTCAACCTCACCCGGGACTTCCCCTATGTCTGGGACGAGCTCCTCGTGCCGGTGGCCAACGAGTCGGACCTGCGCTACGTGCTGGAGCTGCTGCGGCGCCTGGCCCTCGAGGTGGTGGGCGCGGACATGGCCGGCCCCGCCCACCAGTACGAGCAGCTCCTGCGCAAGGCCCGGCTGGAGACGAGTGTGGCGGACACGCCCGAGGTGTATGTCTCCCTCGCCGAATCGTGGACGAACGTCACCATCCGCTACCTCGTCCATGCCAGGCAGCGCCGCAAGTGGAAGAGCCTGCTGGCCGAGCGGGTGATGGTGGAGCTCAACCAGCCGCTCCACGCCGGCCGCATCATCCCCGTCCTGCCCCGCCAGCAGGTGCAATTCCTCGGTGTGGATGGACGGCCCACGGACGTACCGGGGAAACGAAGGGTTGAGTGAATTGCGGGTTCTGCCCGACCGTGGAGGTCGTGTAGCGTCCCGCTCCGTGCACACGAGGCGGCCCATGGGCAGGGGGCCGAGGAGAGACACCATGCGCGCAGTGCAGCTCGAGCGGTTGGACGGACCCGAGGGCTTGAAGCAGGTGGACGTGCCGGAGCCCGAGGCGGGAGATCAGGTGCTCATCGACGTGATGGCGGCGGGCGTGAGCTTCCCGGACCTGCTGTTGACGAAGGGGCAATACCAGATGAAGCCGCCGCTGCCCTTCGTGCCGGGCGTGGAGGTGGCGGGCGTGGTGCGCAGCGCGCCGCCGGGGGCGGTGGTGAAGGCCGGGGACCGGGTGATGGCCTGCACGATGATCGGCGGCTGGGCGGAAGTGGTGGCGGCGCCCCCGTCGATGACGTTCCTCATGCCGCTGGGGTGGAGCTTCGAGGCCGCCGCGGGCACGGTGTTGAACTACCACACCGCCCATTTCGCGCTGCACCGGAGGGGCCGCCTCAAGGAGGGCGAGACCGTGCTGGTTCACGGCGCGGCGGGCGGAGTGGGGACGGCGACGATTCAGATCGCCCGGGGCGCGGGTGCGCGGGTGCTCGCGGTGGTGAGCAGCGAGGAGAAGGCGGAGGTGGCTCGGAGCGCGGGCGCGGATCAGGTGTTCCTGGCCGCGGGCGACTGGGTGTCGCGGGTGAAGGACGCCACCCAGGGGCAGGGCGTGGACGTGGTGATGGACCCGGTGGGCGGGGATGCCTTCGACCTGAGCCTCAAGTGTCTGGCTCCCGAGGGCCGGCTGCTGGTGGTGGGCTTCGCGGGCGGACGCATTCCCGAGGTGAAGGTGAACCGCCTGTTGCTCAAGAACGTGGACGTGGTGGGCGTGGCGTGGGGCGCCTTCGTGATGCAGGAGCCCCAGCTCACCTCGAAGATCGCCATGGATCTGGCCGCGCTGGCCGAGAAGGGCTTCGTGGAGCCCGTGGTGAGCCAGGTGTTTCCTCTCGAACAGGCGGCCCAGGCCCTGCGCGAGCTGGAGTCGCGCAAGGCCACCGGAAAGCTCGTGCTGCGCGTCCGGACGGAATGAGGTGAGCAGGGCATCAGCTCCGCCGGCTGCATGCCCTCTCTTTTCGTGTGCGCTCGCTACGGCTCTGTCTTGGCACTGCGCTCTGGGGTTGCCGAGAGCGCATCCAGGCGCTTGGTGAGCTCCTGGAGCTTCTGCTGCACATCCTTGAGCTGATTGGCGGCTGCTTCATCTTCTTTGGGTGGGGGGTCCTTGATGAGCTTCTTGCTCAGCTCACTACCTGAATCCTGCGTAATTTGTTTTCCCGCGCTGTTCTGCATCTGCCGGACCAGTGCATTGGATTCTGTGCGGGAGCCGATCCAATAGGATTTGGCGGCGACGCATTCTGCATATGCATCGTTTGCGTCCGGTGCGGTATGTGCGTTGTGCGCTCTCACGGATGCAGTGGTTGCTGCGTCTGAGCGAGAGAAGAAGAAGGCGCTAGCCACCCCCAGTATCACACTGGATGTGAGTAGAAGCGTTCCCGGGTTACGTCTTACAAAAGTTTTGTGGGTGGGATCGGTCCCCACTTGCCCTGCATAGAAAAGCGCGGCGGCGGCAGGTATCGCCGTAGCCCAGCCCGCGACGGTAAATCTGGCGGAACTGCCTCGGGCCTCATCGGACACCTCGCCGCAGAATGAGTAGACTTTATCTGACGGAATCCCTGGTCCGGTGGGAGTGCTTGGATAGACAGTCAGTGACTTGATGGTCGAGAGAGTGCTCTCCATCTCCGCTGCTGTATCTGATTGTCCGGCTGCGCTTGGGCCCGCTTTGGGCGTTGTGCTGCACCCCGCGATGGCCAGAATCACGCATGCGCATGGAATTTGCTTTGAGAGCTGCTTCATTTCACCCACTTGTCGGTAGCGCGCAATGCGCGAGTCCAGGTAGGTTAGCGTTGGTGCTCAATGCCATGTCAAGGCACCCTGGTTGTGCTCCGAGCTGCTTCGAGAGCACTCGCCTTTTGACTCGATGCGCCATTCTGTGAGCTTCATGTACTGGCCGTGAAAGGCCTGATCACGAGAGTGCGCTCCGGCGTGCCGACCCGGTAGCATCACCGCCCGCACTTCCCAGGGGGACGCACCGATGCTCACCGGCCGCATGATGGACTTCCCGCTCACGCTGACCCACTTCCTCGAACGCGCCCGCACCTACTTCGGCCACTCGGAGATCGTCAGCCGCCAGCCCGACAAGTCCCTCCACCGCTACACCTATGCCGACTTCCACCGGCGCACCAGCCAGCTCGCCCATGCCCTCACCCGGCTCGGCGTGAAGTCCGGCGACCGCGTCGCTTCCCTCTGCTGGAACCACCACCGCCACCTGGAGCTCTACTTCGGCGTCCCCTCCATGGGCGCCGTCCTCCACACCCTCAACCTCCGCCTCCACCCCAACGACCTCGCCTATATCGCCCGCCACGCCGAGGACCGTGTCATCGTCGTGGACCGCTCCCTCCTGCCGCTGCTCGAGAAGTTCATCGGCGCCGTCCCCTCCGTCCAGCACGTCATCGTCATCCCCGATGACGGCCCCGCTCCCGACGGCCGCCTCGACTACGAGAAGCTGCTCGCCCGCGAGAAGGACTCCTTCGACTTCCCCCAGCTCGATGAGCGCTCCGCCGCCATGCTCTGTTACACCTCGGGCACCACCGGCAACCCCAAGGGCGTCCTCTACTCCCACCGCTCCATCGTCCTGCACACGCTCGCCGAGTGCATGAGCGACACCCTCGGCGTCAGCGAGGCGGATACGATCCTCCCCGTCGTCCCCATGTTCCACGCCGCCGCCTGGGGCCTCCCCTTCAGCTGCGTCCTCACCGGCTCCAAGGTCGTCTTCCCCGGGCCCCACCTCGACCCGCTCTCCCTCCTGGACCTCATGGCCTCCGAGCGCGTCACCGTCGCCGCCGGCGTCCCCACCATCTGGCTCGGCATCCTCGCCCTGCTCGACCAGGAGCCCAAGCGGTGGGACCTGCGCTCCATCCGCTCCATGGTCATCGGCGGCGCCGCCGCTCCGCTCGCCATGATCGAGGGCTTCCTCCACCGCCATGGGCTCGTCGTCACCCACGCCTGGGGCATGACCGAGCTCAACCCCGTCGGCACGCTCGCACGGCCCCGGCGGCAGCATGCACAGTCCTCCCAGGAGGAACGGCTCGCCCTCCGCGCCACCCAGGGCTATGCCGTCCCCTTCGTCGAGGTCCGCCACGTCAGCGACTCCGGCCAGGTCCTCCCCTGGGATGGTTCCACCATGGGCGAGTTGGAGGTCCGCGGGCCCTGGGTCGCCTCCTCGTACTACGGAGGGGAGGGGGTCGATCGCTTCACCCCGGATGGGTGGTTCAAGACCGGTGATGTCGTCACCCTCGACGCCGAGGGGTATGTCCGCATCACCGACCGCTCCAAGGACGTCATCAAGTCCGGCGGCGAGTGGATCAGCTCCGTCGCCCTCGAGAACGCCTTGATGGCCCACCCCGCCGTCCTCGAGGCCGCCGTCTTCGCCGCCAAGGACCCCAAGTGGGACGAGCGCCCCCTCGCCGCCGTGGTTCTCAAGCCCGGTCAGTCCGCTACCAAGGAAGAACTCTCCGCTCATCTGGAGCAGCGCTTCGCCAAATGGTGGCTCCCCGATGATTATGTCTTCATCCCCCAGATTCCTCGCACCTCCACCGGAAAGTTCCTCAAGACCAAGCTGCGTGAGGATTTCGGGGACCATCTGGTGAAGGCACAGCAGAAGGGGGACTCGGGCCCTCGGGGGTAGAGCACGGCGCGGATACCCTCACCCCGTCCCTCTCCCAGAGGGAGAGGGGTTGGTGGTGGGGGGGGATTGGGTTTGTCTTCGTGACGTTCCCGTCAGCCATTCCTTACGGGGAGTTGACCCGTCTTTCCGGCCTTCTCGTGTGAGCGTGGTTCCTCTCGTTCCATCGGAGGAAACCATGCGTTTGAATCGTCGCGATATCCTGCGCCTCTCCGCCATCGGTGGCGGGGCGCTCGTCCTCGGGCCCGGTTTCTGGCGCAACGCCTACTCCGCTCCCGCTCAGCCCGGCTCCAGCCCCTATGGCGCCATCTCCGGCTCCGCTGATGCCAACGGCGTCCGGCTCCCCGCCGGCTTCTCCTCTCGCATCGTCGCCCGCTCCAGCTCCAGGGTCGCCAACACCGGCTACACCTGGCACGGCGCCCCAGATGGCGGCGCCTGCTTCCCCGTCTCCGGCGGCGGGTGGATCTACGTCTCCAACTCCGAGAAGAGCCTCGGCACCGGCGGCGTCTCCGCCCTCAAGTTCGACGGCGGTGGTTCCATCGTCGGCGCCTACCGCATCCTCTCCAACACCACCTCCAACTGCGCCGGCGGCCCCACCCCCTGGGGCACCTGGCTCTCCTGCGAGGAATACTCCGGCGGCCGCGTCTGGGAATGTGATCCCACGAAGTCCTCCCAGGGCGTCGTCCGCCCCGCCCTCGGCACCTTCTCCCACGAGGCCGTCGCCGTCGACTCCGACGACTACCGCCTCTACCTCACCGAGGACACCACCAGCGGCCGCTTCTACCGCTTCACCCCCTCCTCCTATCCCTCTCTCGATTCCGGCACCCTCGAGGCCGCCCGCGTCTCCGGTGACCCCCTGACCGGTGCCTCCGTCTCCTGGGTCCCCGTCTCCTCCTCCAAGCCCGCCTCCCAGCAGTCCAATGCCTCTCAAACCACCGTCTTCAACGGCGGCGAGGGCTGCTGGTACGACCGCGGCGTCGTCTACTTCACCACCAAGGGCGACAACCGCGTCTGGGCCTACACCGTGGCCTCCTCCCGCCTCGAAATCATCTACGACGACAACCTCTTCCCGAACTCGCCCCTCACCGGCGTCGACAACGTCACCGTCTCTCCCTCCGGCGACCTCTTCGTCGCCGAGGACGGCGGCGACCTGCAGATCTGCATCATCACCCCCAACCGCGTCGTGGCCCCCTTCATCCAACTCGTGGGCCACGGCAGCTCCGAGATCACCGGCCCCGCCTTCAGCCCCGATGGCAAGCGCCTGTATTTCAGCTCCCAGCGCGGGACCAGTGGCAGCAGCAGTGGCGGGATTACCTTCGAGGTGACCGGGCCGTTCCGCACGTAGTCTCTCGTGGGGACGCGGGTTCAACCCGGGGGTGATAGACCCTCACCCCGTCCCTCTCCCAGAGGGAGAGGGGTTTTGACTCTGGTTACTGCAACATCACGTAGCCTTGAACCTCGGTCTTCCTCTGCTCCCGGAGCGGGTCCGGGTTGACTGAGTTGTAGATGTAGTCCGGCACCCCAGCGCCCTCCCCGTAGTCGAGCGACTGCGCTTCCATGGCGTACAGGCCCGCTTCGAGTGTGCTCTGGGGTGCCGCCTCCGCCGGCAATGGGAAGGGTGTGAAGGTGGTGACCGAGGCTGGCGCCAGCACGTTCCAGTAGAGCGGTCTGCTCGTGCTCCCCGACAGCGGCATGAACGCCAGCTTCACGAAGCGCGCCGTGGGGTCAGCGCTCCAACGGAAGACGAGGCTTCCTCGTGGCGCCGTTCCCGGCGACGTCCTCGTTCCCAGCGCTGGCGACGCGAGGTTCAGTGGCGCGAGCAGCTTGATGTTCACGGGTGGGGTCTCTCCCACGCGCACTTGGGTGCTCGTGCTTCCCAGCGGCAGATCATCTTCATCGCCCGCTCCGACGCCGACGTTCATCCGCGTGGTGTCGAATGGCGCCGTCCGCGCGATCGCCGGCAGCGACAAGGGCGGCGTTCCCTGGGCATACGTGCTGAAGAGCTCTCGAGAACCCTCGGAGTAGAGGAGCCACGCATTCGCCCGGGTTCCATGAGGCGCCAGGCCTTCCACCGTCACGCCGAGCGTCTGGTCCACGGCATGGTCGAGCACGACCTCCTGGCCGGTGACGGGCTGCCCACCCCCCACCGCGATGTCCCTCTTCATGCCGACGCGCAGGACCCTGCTTTCATCGGGCGTGGACTCGGAGGCGAAGAGCGACACGCGGCCGGGTTCACTCCCCCAGACCTCGAAGCTGAAGGTGCCAGGAGGCGGGCTGTTCCAGGGCGCCTGACCGTGGAATCCCTCGCCCACCACGAGGGTGCTCACCGGGCCCGTTCCGGTCGCGCCCGTCACATTGCCGCTGAGGGTGGCCTGCTTCGTCCTGACCGTCTCCTCGGACACCGGGCCGGGGCCAAAGGGGAGCTCCGGCTCCGGGTCGTCCATCGCGAGCAGGGTGTAGACCATCATGGCCCCGCCCTTCTGCTCCTCCACGACCGTGATGTCCTGGGCCCCCACCAGCGCGGGGTCCTGGAACCGGGCCGTGCCCTGGTCATCCAACGCCTGCCGGAAGCGGCTTCCGTCTCCGAGCAGCACGTACACGCTCGGGTAGCGTTCGCGCCAATCCGGACGGTCGGCGTAGTGCGTGCGCACCGTCAGGCTTCCCTGGATGCGGGAAGTGGTGCCCTCCGTGGGAAGCTCGTTTCCGGGTGCCGGAGGCTTCTCTCCGCAGGCGGTGAGCAGCAGGACGGCCAGGGGAGTCAATCGACGCATCGGTGGGCTCCTGGGATTCAGATGGACAACATCCAACGTGTCCCAGGTGTTGAGGATCCGCCCACGGATTGGATCCTGGACGAGCCTCCTCCTCAGGCCGAGCCCTTGGGCTGGATGAGCTCGGTGGAGAAGTAGCGCTCCATCCGGTCCGGGAACAGTGTCACCACCTGCGCGCCCGGCCCCAGCCTCTTCGCCGCCTCCACCGCCGCCGCGTAGTTGAGCCCCGACGAGGGCCCCACCGGGAAGCCTCTCCGGATGAGCGCCCGCGCCGTGCTCATCGCCAACTCGTCCGAGATGTTCAGCTCCACCAGCCCCGGCAGATCCGCCTCGCGGTACAGCCTCGACAGGCCGTCCACCACCCCCGGCACCCGCGAGCTGAAGCTGCAGCACTCCATGTCGCTGCCCAGTCCCGAGATGGGCCGCGCCACGAAGGGCGCCACCGGGCAGCCCGCCTCCGCGAACGCCTGGTACAGCCCCACCACCGTGCCTCCCGTCCCCACGCCGCTCACCACCGCGTGCACCAACCCTCCCGGTACCTGCGAGAGGATCTCCTGCCCCGTCCACACCCGGTGCGCCTCCGCGTTGTCCGGGTTCTCGAACTGGCGCGGCGCGAACGCCTTGCGCTCCCGGGCGATCTCCTCCGCCCGCGCGATGGCGCCTCGGATTCCCGTGTCGCGCGGCACCAGCTCCACGTTTCCTCCGTAGGCCCGGATGGTCAGCACGCGCTCGCCCGTGACTCCCTCGGGCATCACCGCGGTGAACTTCAGCCCCATCTGCGCCGACGCCAGCGCCAATGCGATGCTCGTCGAGCCGCTGGAGGCCTCCACCACCTCACCCCCCGGGCACAGCTCGCCCAGCCGCCACGCCTTCTCCAGCATGTAGCGCGCGATGCGGTCCTTCGTGGAGCCGCTCGGGTTGAGGAACTCCAGCTTGCACCAGATGGTCGGTCCCTCCGCGTCCAGGCGCACGGGCACCAGGGGCGTGGGGCCAATCGACTGCAGGAAACGGCCATCGGCGGGCAGGGGGCGGCAGGGGCGGGCGGTCATGGTTGGTGCCCCCCCACATACCCCGAAAGCCCCCGCTCCGGGAGCAGGCACCGCCCGTCTCCGCGGCCGCTCCCCTGGAAGGGGGGCCTGTCCGACAGGCTCCCTCCTCAGAAGTTGAAGCCGATGCCCGCGAACGGGCCTCCCATCACGTCCTGGTGCTCCACGCCGTCCTCGACGTAGCCCCGGTCGTTCAGCAGCAGCCCGCGCCAGCCACCCCGCAGCGTCAGCACGCCCAGGTGCAGCGCCAGCGCCGCCTGTCCATCCAGTTGCAGGTGCGGCACCGGCACCCATTGCAGCCGGCCCTCCACGTCCAACGGCCCGAACAGGCACCGCTCGAAGGACAGGGCCACGCTCGGGCCGATGAAGGTGATGTCCGGCGCCCTCGCCGCCGCCACGCCCGCCTCCAGCCGCAGCCGCCCGCGCTTGCTCGCCACCGGCGCGAACGTCAGGTGCGCCTCCCCGAGCTGGATGCGGTCCCTGTCCCCCGAGCCGTCTTCCGCTTCCAATGACAACGCCGTCAGCCGCGTGGAGACGCCCCAACGCCTTCCCTCGATGCCCAGGTTCCCCCCCAGCGCCCCGCCGTCCTTCACCGCGTACCCCTCCACTCCCATCCTCACCAGCAGCCCGGAGTCCCGCTCCTCGTGCCGCTCCCGCCCCCAGCCCGGCCTCGGGCTGTACGGGTGATAGTGCGCGCCGAAGAACCCGTAGGAGGTGTACCGGGTGGGGCGAAGGTAGGCGCGTCTCGGACCTCGCGGGGGCCTGTTTCCTCCTCCGTAGCCCGGTGAGGCGCCGCCATCCGACTCCCAACCCACCGGCGAGGCGTCATGGACCCGCGGGCCCGAGCCGTTACCGTTGCTCCCGTGAGAGCGGTACGTCCCCGATGAGGAGGAATCGCTGGAGGAGCTGGAGTCGCTCGACGAGGAGCGGGAGCTGGAATTGGAGGAGGAGCTTCCCCGGCTCTTGCCGAAGCGGGCCTCCGCCGACGTGGTGCCGAAGATGCATCCAGCCACCAGGGCGGCGCACAGCATCTGTCTGGAAACCGGCACGGAATGTCTCCTGGGAATGCGATGGCATCGCTTCGGACGCACCGCGGCGCCATTCATTCAAACATTCTTTCGACTCGTCCTTTTTCGCTCCCAGCGCCTCTGACACCTGCCCGACGCGAGGATGTCCGGGTCGTGAACACAGCGGCCGTCGGGACCGGACATGCCGGCCCCTTCGCTACCGGGTTCAGTCCCCGGTGGCGGGCCGGACCTCCACGCTCGCCCCCGCCTCCTGGAAGCCCTGAGCGAGCTCCTCGGCCTGCGCCGGGGTCAGCCTCCGCCGCACCACCACGGGCCGTGCCCCCTGTAGCTCACACGCCTCGTCATACGTCAGCGTCCGGTGCTGCCAGAGCTGCTCCTTCACCTTCTCCGGCTTCTCCCCCAGGCTCAACAGCCACAGGTCGAACATCTCGCGCTTCAGCGGTGGGTCACAGGGCCGGAGGAAGGCGAGCGGGTCGGAGTCGGGCCAGGACTCGAACACCTTCACCTCGATGGAGTCCATTCCGTGCCGCCGGGCGATCCGCTCCACGGCGGTGAAACCCTCGAGGAGATCCCCGAACGCCGCGCCGAGCCGCAGATGGGGTCCGAAGTGGCGGCCTCGCGTGGTCTTCCACGCGGGGAGGACCTGCGGATCCGCCCCCGTCACCAGCGGCCCGTCGTCCGCGTACAGCTCCTCCACGATGGCCGCCACCGCCGCTTCCTTCTTCTCCGGCTGCTTGTGCAACTCCTGGCTCCACAGCTCGAAGACGCCCACCACCGTGTGGTGCGCGTGGTCCAGCTCCGTCTCCACCCTTCCGCCGCGCGCGTAGATGAACTCGCCGAAGGCGCGGGGCATCGTGATGGTGAACCGCTGGTGGACGAAGACCTGGTGCCCGATGGCCCGCGCGTGGGGCCGGTCGGGGTCCTCGCCGCCGTACCCGTCCGGCCAGTCATCCATCAGCCCCGTTCCCTCCCTCCACGTGAGCCCGTTCTCCTTGATGAACTTCTCCAGCGGAGAGGGCTCCTTCGTCTGCTCCTGCCACCGGCTCTCCGTCGCCGACAGCCACGTGTCGTGCGCGGTGAGCACCTCATCCAGCTCGGCGGCCACCCGGGTGGCGAGCTCCTCGCTCTCGAACCGGCCCACGATGGTGTAGCTGCCACTGTTGTTGCTCGCGAAGGCATTCCAGAGATGGATCTTCATGACGCCCCTCCCGCATCCGTGTTCAGTCCGTAGCCCGGCACCCGCGCGCACCCCGGCAGCCGCGAGGGAGACGCCAGCTCCGCCCGACGCTCGCGCCACACCGCCATCACCTGCTCCGCGTCCGCCGCCGGCAGGGCCACGTGGTGGAAGCTGCACGGCATCACCTTCTTGTCGCTGGTGAGCACCAGGTAGTCCCGCCCCGCCCCGCAGTCCGAGCGCTGGAACAGCCTCGGCACTCCCTCCATCCGCTCGCCCCAGCAGACGTCCAGCTTCAGCTCGCAGCGGCCCTTCAGCGCCCGGCCCAGCAACCCCACGCGCCGCGCCAGCTCCCTCGACTGTTCCAGCGACAGGTGCAGCGCACGGTCCGCTCCGTTGTAGCTGAGCAGCAGCACGTCCCGGCAGCCGAGCGACGCCAGCTCCAGCACCACCGTCTCCAGGGAATCCAGCCGTCCGGGTGTCACCAGGTAGTTGACGCCGAAGCGCGCGCCCGCGTCCGCCAGCTCCGCCACCTTCCTCCGCCAGTCATTGTCCTCGTAGAGCGACAGCCGGCACTGCCCGTAACGCCCCCGGATGGCCGCCAGCCTCCGCGCGTTGAGCGCCACCCCGTTCGTCGTGAAGCTCACCGCCAGCGGCGTCTCGTCATACAGCCGGCACACCAGCTCCTCGAAGCGGGGGAAAACCCACGGCTCTCCCCCTCCAAACGCCACCTCCAGCACCCCCGCCTCCGCCAGGCCCGCGAGCACCGTGAAGGCCTCGTCCGCCGTCCAGGCGCTCCGGGCCTCGACGTCCCGTGAACAGAAGGCGCACGCCAGGTTGCAACGGTTGGTGATGCCGAACTGGATGGCCCTCGGCGCCCGCTGGCGCAGGTGCGCCGTCTCCGGCCC
Organism: Archangium lipolyticum; assembly: GCF_024623785.1. Taxonomy (NCBI): domain Bacteria; kingdom Pseudomonadati; phylum Myxococcota; class Myxococcia; order Myxococcales; family Archangiaceae; genus Archangium; species Archangium lipolyticum. The sequence goes on along the minus strand of NZ_JANKBZ010000038.1, from coordinate 67,307 downwards.
CTCGCACAGCGCGTTCAGCCCCCTGTCCCGGTCGAAGAGCAGCAGCGCGCCGTCCATCGGGAAGCGGCGCAGGCTCGCGAGCGCGGGGGGGAGGGGGAGGTCTTCCAGGGAGGTCGGTGTGGCTTCGGCCATGGCGAGGCCCTGACGGTGGCGCCGCGTCTTCCTGACTTCAAGCGGCCTGGTGCCCCCCACTCGCGCCGCGCGGGCGGCCGTGAGATCATGGTGGGCGATGGTGGGTGCACCCGAGGCCATTCGATGACCATTCGCGCCAAGGTGTTTCTGTTCGCGTTGGTGGCCATCGTGCTCATGAGCCTCATGGGCGTCCACCTCTCCCTCGGTGTCCGCCACGGCCGCAACAGCCGCCAGCAGATGATGGTCACCCAGGAGCAGCTCGACGGCTATGGCCGGTTGCACGCGCTCGCCTGGCCCTACCTCAACGAGCTGGCCCAGGTGCGGCAGATCTCAGGTGACACCTCACTCGTCCGGCACAAGTTGCTGCAGCGGGTCGAGGAGGAGCTGGAGCGGCTCGAGGGGAGCCTGGCGCGCGAGGAGCGCTGGATACCGGGCAGGACGGTGGCGCACGAGCGCCAGGAGCGCGAGGAGATCCGGGCGGCCCTGTACGACTGGGCGGCGTGGACGGAGGCGCGCGTGGGCGCCATCCCTCCGGGCACGGCCGTGGGTTCCACGGTGGAGTGGGTGCTGTACACGGAGTTCGAGCAACGGGTGGGCCGGCGCATCTCGGAGATTCAGGGGGAGGAGCGGGCCGAGCTGGCCGAGCTGGCGCGCCAGTGGGACCTGTCCACGGAGCTCGGCCAGTTGCTGGCGATGCTCGTCCCCGCGCTGTGCATCGTGCTGGTGCTGGTGCTCGCCTTCGCCATCCTCACGCCCATGCGGCGCTCGCTCGAGGGGCTCACGTCCGCGGCGGAGCGCATCGGGCGCGGGGACTTCGACATCCGCATGTCCTCGTCGGCCCGCGACGAGCTGGGCACCCTGGCCCGTGCCTTCGACCGCATGGCCGGCGAGCTGCGCTCCTCCCTGGAGGAGAAGCAACGGCTGATGCGCGCCGAGGCCGAGGCCTCCGAGCGCGAGGCCCGCCGCTACCACGCCCTCCTGGAGGACACCGTCCGTACGCGCACCGCCGAGCTCGCCGAGGCCAACGCCCGCCTGCGCGACAGCCTCCAGCAGCTCCAGGAGGCCCAGGAGCAGCTCCTCTTCGCCGACCGGCTCGCCTCCATGGGCCGGCTCGCCGCGGGCGTGGGGCATGAAATCAACAACCCGCTCGCCTTCATCCTCAGCAACCTCCGCTTCGTCCATGGGGCGCTGACGGAGCTGATGGGCGCTCCCTCCGAGGAGGACCGGCTGGAGATGCTGTCCGCGCTGTCGGAGGCGCGCGAGGGCGCCGAGCGCGTCCGCCTCATCGTGCAGGACCTCCGGACGCTGTCGCGGCCGGATGACGTGGCGCTCGGGCCGGTGGACCTCGCGGCGGTGGTGCGCGGCTCGGCGAAGATGGCCCGGCACGAGGTGCGCGACCGCGCCCGGCTGGTGGAGGCGTGTGACGGGATGCCCGCCGTGCTCGCCAACGCGCCGCGTCTGGGCCAGGTGTTCCTCAACCTCTTCATCAACGCGGCGCACGCCATTGCCCCCGGGCGCGTGGAGGAGAACGAGATTCGCGTGGTGGCGCGGCTCTCCGCTCCCGACCGCGTCACCGTGGAGGTGCGCGACACCGGGTCCGGCATCTCCCCCGAGCACCTGCGCCGCGTCTTCGACCCGTTCTTCACCACCAAGCCCATCGGCGTGGGCACGGGCCTGGGGCTGTCCGTGTGCCACCGCATCATCACCTCGCTCGGCGGGGAGATTCGCGTCGAGAGCGAGGTGGGGCGCGGCACCTGCTTCTTCATCACCCTGCCCGTGGCCCAGGACTCCTCCGAGCAGTCCGCGGCCTGACGCCCCGGGTCGGCTCCTCCGCTCGGACGTGTCGGGTTCCGGACGTCTCCCGGGCGCAAGGGCTTTCCGAGCGCAAACTGTTCAACGCTCGCCCCCGTGAAATTCCTCACGGCCCGAGCGTCGGGAAACAGGCATCCCCATCCTGTTGGAGCAATCCATCCGACAGACGGAGGAGGAACGGATGCCACCGCGTGGAGTGAAGAACCCGAAGCGCAAGCGTCAGTACGAGAAGATCAAACAGTCGGCGCGCAAGCGCGGAGCCAGCCTGGAGCGCGCCGAGGAGCTCGCCGCCCGCACGGTGAACAAACAGCGCCGCGAGGCCGGGGAGACGAAGACCGCGCCCAAGCGCTCCTCCAAGAGCGCCGCGAAGAGCTCGTCTCGCCGGGCCAAGCCGGCCCGTAGCACGCGTAGCTCCGCGGGCGGCAAGTCCCGTTCCCGCACCTCGGCGAGCGGCAGGACGGGCCGCAAGCCGGCCGGCACGCGCAAGTCCACGGGCACGCGCAAGTCGAGCAGCTCGTCGCGCTCGCGCAAGTCGAGCAGCTCGTCGCGCTCGAAGAAGTAGCGAGGCATCCGAGCGGGCGGGTCCCCCCCTCCCGGGCGGGGACCCGTCCCGGAGAGCCTCGGGGCGTGTCACATCCCGCCAGACCCCCTTCTGCACCCAGGTGCGATGAAGAAGGGGGTTCCATCCTTGTCGCTGCCCATTCACGATTCCGCCGCGTCACATTCCCCGATGGAGCCCGTCTCCGGTCCGGAGCGGAAGTCCTTCCGGCAGGTCATCCCCCTCACCGATGCGCGCCCCCGGCTGCGCGTGGTTCATCCGCCGCCGCTCCGTCAGGGAGACAGCTCGTACGTCGGCGTGTTCGACTCGCGGCGCGTGGGGTCCGACCTGGGGGCGCTCCGGTTGCCCTTCGCGGTGCACCCGGGGCTCGGACCGCACCGGATGAGCGGGCCCGCGCATGTGCGCATGTCCGTGTGGTTGCTCCCGGCTTCACCAGGGAAGGGGAGGCCACTCGCTGTCCCGGGCCTGCTGCGCGGGGAGGTGCCGCTCGCTCTCGAGCCAGGGGGACGCCACGTGGCCACGCTCCCGTATGCCGTCCTGCGCGATGGGCTCGCGCGCCTCGGCAGGGCGGGGGCCGAGGCCTTCTCGCTCGCCCACCGGTTCAAGCGCCGCTTCCGGGTGATGCTGGAGCTGTGCTCCGGGGACACCGTGCTCTCCTGCGACGAGTCCCTGGTGGAGCTCTACGACCTGGGGCCTTCGCCGTGGCGCGCCTTTCGTACCGGCACCCCGTGAGCGCGGCCGCGCCGATCAACGCTCCAGCGCCGCCTGGTACACCCCGGCGAGCGCCCGGGCCTCGTGCGCCACGCCGAAGCGCGCCCGTGCCTCCTCGGCGGCGTTGAGCCCCACCTGCCGCACCCGCTCGGGCTCGCGCATCAGCTGCATCAGCAACTCGCGCAGCGCCGCCACGTCCCCGGGCTCGTACATGAAGCCCGTGCGCCCGTGCTCGATGACCGCGGGCACGTGCGGCAGCCTCGTCACCACCGGGCAGCACCCGCACGCCATCGCCTCCACCAGCACCATCGAGAAGCCCTCGCTGTACGAGGGGTGCACCAGGATGCTCAACCCCTGGTACCAGGGCACCACGTCCCGGTGCTCGCCCGCCAGCACCAGCTCCCCTCCCGTGGACTCGCGCAGCTTCTCCGCCCACGCGCGATCCTCTTCCTTCACCAGCCCCACTAGCACCGGCTTCCACTCGGGGTAGCCGCCCAGCAGCGGGTGCAGCGCCTCCACGAAGTCCCCCTGTCCCTTCATCGGACGCACCCGGCCCACCACGCCCACCCCGTAGCGCCCTCCCAGCCCCAGCTTCCTCCACGCCTCCGTCCGGTCCTCCGGCGGCACGAAGCGCCCCAGGTCCACCCCATGTCCGATGGTCCTCGAAGGCATGCCCATCGACTCGGCGCTCTGCGCGTTGAGCGTCACGAGCTGCTCGGCGAAGCGCGCGATGAAGCGGGTGAAGCCGCTCGGGGCGCTCCCGCTGTGCCGCGTGTACACCAGCCGCACCTCCCGCCCGAGCAGCCGCAGCAGCAGCCCGACCAGCAGCTCGTTGTTGCGGTGCGCGTGCCACACCACCGGCTCCCGGCGGATGCGCCTCCACAGCTCGCCCCAGGCGATGCGCGGCACGTCCGCCGCCAGGTGCCTGCCCAGCGCTCGCGTCTCCATCAGGCGCGCCAGCTCGGGGACGATGAGCTCGGTGTGGGCGGTGACGCCGGTGCGGCGCCGGTGGAAATGGGGGTGGACGACGAGCGGCATGGGGCGCCGGTCTCTATCCCACCCGGCTCCGAGCGTCACCCGCGCGACTTCCCGGGCCCTCCCCTCCACCCCTGGCGTTCAAACGCCACCTCTTGGCGCCCTTTTGTCAGTGCACCGCCGGTATCTGGTGACTCTCTCCTACCTCTGGTACCCAGGGTGCGCCCATGCCTACTTCCACTCCTCGCGGCTGGTTCCTGGGACTCGCCCTGGGGTTCACGAGCACCGCACTCCTTTATATGTCCATGAGCCGCGCCCAGGCCGAGCAGTCCTGGCAGCTGGAGCAGCTGCGCCAGGAGGTGTCCGCGCTCCACGCGGTGGTGTCCTCGTGTAGGACGGAGGGCTACTCCCTGGCCACCGAGCGCAGGCGCGTGGCGGGCCAGCCGGGGCGCGCCGCGAGCATCCTGTCCCCCGAGGACGTGGATCTGATCGCCGCGCGGGTGGTGTCCTGGATGAAGCGCGCGGAGGCGCCCGCGGGCGGAGTGCCTCGGGACGAGAAGGTGCTGTCCAGCGGACAGCGCTGAGCGCGTGAGGGGCTGGGCTGGCGTACGGCTCGTGGGGTGGCGCTTCCGGGTGGGGTGGACTCGTGCCCCGCTCGTGCTGGCAGTGGTGTCAGTGCTGCTGGGTGGGTGCGCCACGGTCCATCCGCGCGGGAGCCTGCTGAGTGGCTTCGGTCGGCTCTCTCGCTCCGCCACGTTCCGGCATGGGGAGGGAGGCGCGGGCGGCTTTCCCGGGGGGACGGCGGATGCCACGCGGGAGCCAGGATGCCTGGAGCAGGCAGTGCGGCCTCCGGGCTGGCCGCGCGTGTCCTCCAGCCAGGAGGTGCTCTCCCCCTTTCTGGTGTGCGCCTCGCCCGCTCAATTCATCGAGCTGCAACGCGATGTGGACATGGCCCCGCTGGTGGAGGGGTTGGACGACTGGTCCGCCGTCCGGCTCGGCTCCCTGGGGCCTCTGCGCTCGGGCTCCCACGTCCTCAATCGCAAGCGCGCATCCTTCCTCGTCACCACCACCCGGGAGTACGGCGCCGCTCGCGCCGAGCCCTTCGCCCTCTTCCTCCTCCACTCCGCTTTCGATGATGACGTGAAGGACGTGCTCGGGGTGCTGGCCCGGGACAAGCTCCTCGGGGAGACGCTGGGACGCATGGGCGCCGTCCACGAGGCGCTGCGCCAGCGGGGAATCCGTCTCTCGGACTACCCGGATCGCCCCGAGCGCCTCGGGGATGTGGCCCGGGGTCTGGTCAGCGCCGCCGATGACGCCTTGTCCACCAGCGAGCTGCGCCAGGGTGCGAGGGCCCTGAAGTACTCCGCACAGAGAGCGCAGGTTCCGCCGCCCTACCAGGAGGCACTCGACGCGGTGGAGCGGGCGGAGATGTTGGAAGCCCTCTCGCCGGGAAGCGTGACGCTCCGGAGCTTCGATGCGCTGACGTTCGGCGTGCCGGTGGGCTTCTACAACCTGGTGGCGGGCACGTGTCACGGGGTGTACTCGCTGTCGCGGGGCCAGTACGAGCAGGCCACGCGCGAGCTGTCGGCCGCGGCGGTGCTGGTGGGTCTGTACGCCGGAGGCAAGGGCGTGCGGTACCTTGGAGCGCCCCGGAGCCCCCCGCGAGCCGGCTGGATACGACCGGGGCAGCCACCGGTGCCCGAGTTGGGTTTCCAGGGGCTGGCGCAGGTCGTGGAGCGGCTGTGGGAAAGGCTGGGTGGGGAGGGGCTGCGCGAGCTGGCCCGCTACATCCAGGCCCGGCGCGAGGCGGCGCTGCTGGTGTACGAGGGAGGAGAGCCCGCCGCCCTGGCTTTGTACGAGGCCCGGGGTGATGTGGCGAAGGCCCAGGCGTGGTTGTCGGAAGCCAGGCCCCAGCGCGCGGGCCCCACCTCGACGAGGGCGGGTGCTGGGAGGGGCTTCGGTGGACTGGCCTCGTTGGTGGACGAGGCGGCGGGCCATGGTCGGGAGGTCGTGGAGGCGAAGCTCGCCCAGGCGGAGCTCGATGCGGTGGGTCCGCGCCTGTCCGGAGACGTGGCGGTGCTGGAGAAGCAGCGCCCGTCGGTGGATGCCCCGCCGTCAGGCATCCAGGGGCACGCGCTCTGGCGCGAGTACGTCGCCTATTGGGAGAATCGCCTGGGGGAGTTGAAGCAGGGCAGGGCGGAGAAGCCGCCCCTGGCGTGGGAAGGCTACGAGAAGATGCGGGGGCTGTTCGCCCGGGGGCTCGCGTTCGAGCGTCTCATGGTGTCCCTGCTGCGAGCGGATGCGGCACTGCCTCGGGCCATGCGCCGCTTCCTCCGGGACTTCGACACCCCGCGCATCGAGACGAACGTGGGCGTGGCGAAGCAGGGCACGGAGGGCGTGCGCTTCGCGGATGTGCTCGTCATCGAGGAGCAGCCGCCCGCCGGACAGACTCCTCGTGTGGAGACGTTCAGCTTCAAGAGCCGTGACCTCTCGCCGCTGAGACCCAAACCCCTGGCGGCGCAAATGATCGCGGACGCGAGCGATGCCTTGCGGTACTACGGCGGGACGCTGGATATCCGTCGACCGTCACTCCAACACCTCGGCCCCCAGGTGCTGGTCCAGAGGGTCCGTCTCATCTATGAGGGGGGCACACTCGCGCCCAGGGACGCAAGTACGCTGGCTGCGGTCGTGAACAATACCCGGGGTGCGGTCAAGGGAGTGGAGGTGTTGTTCCAATGAAGGTGCTGGAGTTTCACGACTTGAACGTGGAGGATCGTCTCCGGCTCTCCTTCGAGGGTTCCTTCGACCAGAAGTCCTCGCTCAAGAGTGAGCTGGAGCCCTTCCTTCAGGCGCTCGAGCAGTACTCGGGCGAGTGGATGCCAGACATCGTCGAGGGCAGGCGGCGGCGAAAATACTCCCGCGCTGCCTTCTGGAAGTCGCTGGAGGAGACTCGAGACGCAAACACCACCTCCATCGGGCTCTATCGCACGAAGTTCCCGGCGTTGGACATCACGCTCACGCTCTGGCTGCCGCCTCTACGTCCCAGGCTGTACATCTGGGTCGCTGTCCAACCGCTCTCCGTCTTCGCGGAAGCGGAGCGCTGCCGCGAGTTCGTGGACATGGTGTGGGCCTGGGCCGTCCACTACCCGGTCACCCATGTCACCGCCAGCAGCCTGGCGGAAGACGACCTGGCGGATGCCCCCCGCTTCGGACGCGAGATGCAAACCTCGATTCGAGACGGGTTCGACAAGCTCTACGAAGTGTCCTGGCTCAATGTCTTCGGACCCGGCCTGGTGGAAGCCGTTGGCCGCGAGCGCATGCTGTCCACACCCGCTCACCGCGTGGAGGCATTGCCCAACGGTGCCGTCCTCCTGGTGACGTGGCCTATCGCCGCGGACTTCGCCAGCGACGAGGCACGCCAGGCCCAGGCCCGGGCATTCGTTCACCTCCGGCCCGACCTGGACTTCGACACCGTGCTGCGCACCCTGCGCGAGCGCAGTGCCATGCTCGCCCCCGTGGAGCCCTGCTTCCACCCGGACGTGGCTCCGCTCCTCTCGCGTGTGGTGGACTGCGTCAACCTTGGCGAGCGCCAGCGCAAGATCGCCGAGCTCAATGTCTGGCAGCCGCCCGAGCCCGATGAGTGGCTCCCCGCCGAGTCCGCCCTGCCTCCGAACGTGGAGGACCCGGAGCGCGTGCGCCAATACTATGGCCACCTCTCCGAGCGCCTCGTGGCGCTTCTGCACTCCAAGGTGCCTTCCGTCTTCAAGGAGACCCCCGAGTCGCTCACGGATGTCGACTTCCACTTCTGGCGCGAGGACTTCCCACGGATCTTCGAGCGGGAGCGCATCGACGAGCACGCGGTACCCGCGGTGGCCGCGTACCTGGGGGAAGTCCTGGTACGCAACCTGGGCGGACAGTGGATACCGCGCAAGAAGCTCGGGGAGATGCAGGTGCGCGTCGGCCCGCGCGTCTGGTTTCCCTACGTCCGGGCCCACCGTTACATGCGCTCGCGCCAGTCGCTGCTGGACCGCTCCCTCACGCAGCTCTACCGCGTGGCCGAGCGGTACCGCTTCTGAGTCGGCCACTGGCATGCGGCGCCGGGTGCCAAGGTGAGTCTCGGGAGGGAGCGATGCCGAGACGCTTGCTGGCGCTGTCGCTGTTGCTCACCGTGGAGACGGGTTGCACTGCAAGGATCTCGGAGCCAGGCCCGATTCGGAACATTGGAAATGCCCGCAGGAATGCTTCCCCTCAAACTACTCGGGTCGCAAATGAGCGGTGATGCCGGAGAGGTTTCGGGCTGCTCATGAAATGGCGCGCGCTCCCCGCCGTCGTGCTCGGCCTGCTCCTGACGCTGCCTCTCGCATGGCTGCTCGGGATATCCGTGAAGGGAGCCGTGGCCGGCTCCGTACACTCCGAGCAGCTCCACCTCGTTCCCCTGCTCACGGCCGAGCAGCGTCATCGCCTGCTCACCTACGAACGGGACTGCCGCACGGACGCGGACTGCGAGCCGCCGCTGCGTTGCTTCTTCAATGATCGTCTCTCGAAGCACTTCTGCACCGACAGCAGGTGCATGACGGATTTGCAGTGCCCCGAAGATTTCGTGTGCCGCACGTTCGACACCGATAACGGCAAGGACCGGATACGCGGCTGCGCGCTGGTGGGAGTGCGAGAGGAGGGGGAGTCCTGCAGGAGGCTTCCCGATACTCGCGAGGAGGGTTGTACGCGTGGCCTGTTCTGCCAGACCCGATGCGGTCGCCCATGCCGGCTGGACGAGCCCTCCAGTTGTCCCACGGGTTTCTTCTGCGACGACGGGCCCGATGGTCCCTCATGCCTGCCGAACTGTGACGGGCTTTCCTGCCCCGAGGGTCAGCGGTGTGTCAGCGTCGCGAAGGGCGTCTCGATTTGCGCCAGAATCCAGGGGCTGGATTGTGTGTCGAATCCTTGTCCCAAGGGCCAGGATTGCCAAGTCTACGCCAACCTCCAGCCAGCGGATGAGGTCTGGATGGAGTGTTTGAGCTCATGTGCCGCCAGTGAGCCGCGCTGTCCCGAAGGGACCGCCTGCTACCTGTACCAATGCCACAAATCTTGTGATCCCCAGGCCCCCTCCGCGTGCCCGCCGGGTTTCGTGTGCGGACACCAGGAACCCAGCAAGCCCTGGGTGTGCCTGCCGGACTCTCGAGCCCCCTGAACCGGAACCGCTCGGGTGGGTCCGCGTGCCCGTTCGCAGAGCGAGCAGCCTCGTGTCACCGCGTCCCCCCTGGTGAAGAAGGACCCGAGTTCAAAGGTTGTCTCCTGGAGGTTACCTCCGGAGTCATCATGGACAGAACGGGCAGCGCGGATCTTCCTCTTCACTCGGGCCGGGTGCCGGACTGGCTCGCCGAGCGCATGGCGCGCATGAGCCGCGTGCTGGTGGAGGCGCTCGTCCTCCACTACGGCCGCCACGAGGTGCTGCGCCGCTTCGCGCACCCCTTCTGGTTCCAGTCCTTCGGCGCCGTCATGGGCATGGACTGGCACTCCTCGGGCGTCACCACCACCGTGCTCGGCGCGCTCAAACGCGGGCTCACCCCGGGCGGACGCCAGCTCGGCCTCTACGTGGTCGGCGGCAAGGGCCTTCAGGCACGCCGCACCCCCGACGAGCTGCGCATCATCGGCGACCGCGTGGGCATCGACGCCGACGCCCTCGTGCGCGCCAGCCGGCTCACCGCCAAGGTGGACAGCGCCGCCGTCCAGGATGGCTTCGAGCTGTACTCCCACAGCCTCATCCTCTCGGACGACAACGCCTGGGCCGTGGTGCAGCAGGGCATGAACACCGAGCGCCGTCAGGCCCGGCGCTACCACTGGTTGTCCGAGGGACTCGGCAGCTTCGTGGACGCGCCCCATGCCGCCATCGCCGGGCCTCCCCAGGGCGTCATCCTCAACCTCACCGACCGGCGCGCCTCTCGGGCCCGCGCCGCCCAGGTGGAGCTCGTGTCCCAGGGGCCGGACGTGGTGGTGGGCGCGCTTCGCAAGCTGCGTCCCCGCGAGCAGCCCACCCCCGTCAACCTGCCCCTGCCCCTTCCCCACCTGCAGATGCCCGAGCACGAGGAGGTGACTCGCGATGACGTCATCCTGCGCCGGCTCCACGGCACGCTCGCCGCCGCGGCCGAGCAGGGCCCTCGGGACTTCGCCGAGCTGCTCCTCACCCCCGGCGTGGGCGCTCGCACCGTGGCCGCGCTGGCCACCGTGGCCGAGGTCCTCCACGGCTCGCCCGCGCGCTTCACCGACCCCGCGCGCTTCGCCTTCGCCCAGGGCGGGAAGGACCGGCACCCCTACCCCGTGCAGCTCGACATCTACGATGAGACCCTCCGGGTGCTGCGCGCGGCCGTGAACGCGGCGAAGCTCGGCCATGACGAGAAGCTCGCCGCCATCCGCGAGCTGGACCGGCAGGCGCGCCAGCTCGAGGCCGTGGCCACCGGCCCTTCCTTCGAAGCCCTCATCGAGGCGGGGTGGAAGGATACGGGCGAGCTGTTGCCCACCGAGGCTCCTCCGAGGAGACCCGTGGGACGGCCCGGTTGGAGGCATCCGCCTTCAGAGACGGAGGAGGCGCAACCGGCCGAGCGGACGCTCCCTCCCTCCTCCCCCATCGGAGCGAGACATCCGCCCGGGTGAGCGTCAGGTGAGCGGCGCCTGCTCCGCGTGTTCGGGGCGCGATACGGCGGGCCTGGGGGTTTACCATCCTGGCTGCCTTCCCCCAGGCGGAACGGAGTCCTCATCGTGGCGAGTGGCATCCATTCGGGCTCGGCCCCACGACAGTGCGCCAAGTGGTGGAGGGGCATGGCGGCAGGGTGGAGGTGGAGACGGGGGCGGTGGGCACCTCCTTCCTCGTCCGGGTACCTCGGAGCATGTAGGCGCGTCCTCGTAAGGTGGTCGACAGCTGAGGGCCGTGCCGCCAGGACGGCCCGGCGCGGTTCATGGCACAACCCTCCTGCCGCCTGTTGTACCCCCCATGGGCCAATCGGGAGCCCCCATCGTGTTGCGCATCCAGGACCCGCCGAAGCCCGCGTCCACCCCCCGGATGGACGGGCGGGTGTTGGTCGTCGATGACACGGAAGCCAAGCGCTACCTCATCACCCAGACCTTGCGAATGGCCGGCATGGAGGTCGTGGAGGCGGCCACGGGTCAGGAGGCGCTCGCGGCCATGGTGGCGCCGCCGGAGGTGGTGGTGCTGGACGTGAGGCTGCCGGACATGAGCGGCTTCGACGTGTGCCACCAGCTCAAGCTGAATCCCGCCACCGCGGGCATCCCCGTGCTCTACATCTCCGCGCTGATGCGCGACGAGGAGCTGGAGGAGCGGCTCTTCGAGGACGGGGCGGATGGCTACATCCCCCAGCCCATCGAGCCCAAGCACCTGGTGGCGCAGACATGGGCCCTGGTGCGCATGCGGCGCGCGGAGCTGGCCCGGCAGCGCGAGCGCGAGCAGGCCCTGGCCGAGCAACAACGGCTTCAGCACGAGCTGGCGAAGTCCCAGGCACGGGCGCGGCGCCTCTCCGAATCCGGCGTGGTGGGGACCCTCTATTGGGACCTGGATGGCACCATCCTGGATGCCAACGACACCTTCCTCGGCATGGTGGGCTACACGCGCGAGGAGCTGGAGCAGGGCCGGCTCGACTGGCGGCAGATGACGCCACCGGAGTGGGAGGAGAAGGATCGCCAGAGCGTCGCGCGGGTGCTTCTCCGGGGCGTGGGTTCGCTGAGGGAGAAGCAGTACCAGCGCAGGGACGGCTCGCGGGTGGACATCCTCCTGGGCAGCGCGCTGGTGGAGGGCGAGTCACGCCGGGGCGTGTCGCTGGTGGTGGACATCACCGCGAGGCGGGAGGCGGAGCGGCGGCTGTCGCAGCTGATGGCCGAGCTGGAGTCCAAGGAGCGGCTGCTCCAGGCCGTGTTGCATCAGATGCCCACGGGGGTGCTCATCGCCGAGGCGCCCACGGGGCGGATGCTGCTGTCCAACGAGAGATTGGCCTCTCTGCTGGGGGCCTCCGCGGTGCCGGTGGGAGGCGTGGAGTCGTACCGCTGGGAGCTCACCCGGCACGCCAACGGCCAGGGCTATGCGCTGGCGGAGCTGCCGCTGGTGCGCGCGCTGGCGGGTGAGGTGGTGCTGGGCGAGGAGCTCGTCATCCACCGGGACGATGGGTGCCAGCTCCTGTCCCGGGTGAATGCCGCGCCCGTGCGCGACGCGGAGGGCCGCATCGTCGCCAGCGTGCTGACGATGGAGGACATCACCGAGCAGAAGGCCACCCAGCAGTCGCTGCGGCTCAGCGAGGAGCGGCTTCGCCTGGCGTTGGACTCCGCCGCGCTGGGCGTCTGGCAACATGATCCGTCCACGGGAGAGATGAGGTGGGACGCGCGGACGAAGGAGCTGTTCGGATTGCCGCCCGACGCTCGCACGGGGCTGGACAGGTGGTTGGAGATCGTCCACCCGGAGGACCACGAGCGGGTGCGGCAGCTGGGACGGCGCGCGTTCGCCGGCGAGAACGGCGGCCTCTATGACACCGAGTACCGGGTGATCGGGCCCCGGGACGGAGGCGTGCTGCGGTGGTTGGCCTCGCGGGGCCAGGCCCATGTGGACGCGGGCGGCAGGCGCTGGCTGATGGGCACCGTGCGCGACATCACCGAGCGCAAGCTGGCCGAGCAGCGCGCCGCGGCGCTCCAGGCCACCACGGCCGTCTTCGCGCACGCGCTCACCCCCAAGCAGGTGGCCGAGGCGGTGATGGCGCACGGACTCGAGGCCGTGGGCGCCTACGCGGGCGCCGTCAGCATCGTGGAGGGCGAGGAGCTGTGCGTCCTCGACAGCGTCGGGTACCCGGACAGCCTCGTCCAGCCGTACCGGGGCATCCCGCTCTCCGTGCGGACGCCTCCCACGGACGCGGCGCGCATGGGGCGCATGGTGTGGGTCGAATCCTTGGAGGCCTTCGAGCGCGGCTGGCCCGACGTCGCCCGGAGGCTGCACGACACCCGGAGCCGCGCCTGGGGCACCCTCCCGCTGGTGAGCGGGGAGCGCGTCGTGGGCGTGCTGGGACTGAGCTTCTCCACGCCCCGCCGCCTCAGTGCGCGGGAGAAGGCGCACCTGGAGTCGCTCTGCCGGCTGTGCGCCCAGGCGCTGGAGCGGGCACGGCTCTACGAGGAGACGCGGCAGCGGGCCGAGCTGGAGCAGCAGTTCCTGGGGGTGGTGAGCCATGACCTGCGCAACCCGCTGACGGCCATCTCGCTGGGCGCGCGCACGCTGCAACGTCTGGAGAAGCCGAGCCCCGAGGCCCTGCTGCGCATGGCGGGGCGCATCGCCAACAGCGCGGACACCATGGGGCGGATGATCTCGGACCTGCTCGACTTCACGCGGGGGCGGTTGGGGGGAGGCATTCCGCTGGAGCGGACGGAGAACGACTTGATGCGGCTGTGCCAGGAGGTCATCGACGAGTTCACGGTGACGCACCCGAGCAGCGACGTCCGGCTGGAGGGGGACGGGCCGTGCGAGGGGTGGTGGGACGAGGCACGCATGAGACAGGTGCTCTCCAACCTGCTGTCCAACGCGCTGAGGTATGCCCGGGCGGGGACGCCGGTGGTGGTGAGGGCGAGGGGGAAGGAGAGGGAGGTGGAGCTGTCCGTGTTCAACGAGGGAGAGCCGGTGTCGGCGGAGCTCTTGCCGGTGCTCTTCGAGCCGTTCCGGCGGGGCATGTCGAAGTTCCGGCCGTCGGGCAGCCTGGGGCTGGGGCTCTACATCGTGCGCCAGGTGGTGGAGGGGCACGGGGGCAGGGTGGAGGTGGAGACGGGCGCGGCGGGCACCTCCTTCATCGTCCGGGTACCCCGAGGGGCCGGACCGGCCCCCACGAGGTGAACGGAGGCCCGGCACTGAACCGGGCCTACGGCCTCACTGTCCCGGCGCTCGCCGGATGGGGAGGAACTCGGGCCGCCACATCTCCGACTCGAGCAGTCCCTCCAGGTCCTCGGGCGGCTTGCGCGTGGCCACCTCTTCCTTCACCGCCTGGCGGATGACGGCCATGGCCACCTGCCGGCTCGCCGCGCGCAGCCGGTCCATTCGCGGGTAGAGCGCACCCTGCGCCAGCCTCGCCCCGTCCGTGTAGTCCGCCAGCGCCAGCGACGCCGCCGTCAGCATCCCGTCCGTCACCCGCTTCGCCTTCGTCAGCAGCACGCCCAGCCCCAGCCCGGGGAAGATGAAGGCGTTGTTGCCCTGTCCCACCGGGTGCGGCGCCCCATCCCACTCCACGTCCTCGAACGGGCTGCCCGTGGCCACCAGCGCCTTGCCCTCCGTCCACCGGTAGATGTCCGCCGGCACCGCCTCGCTGTTCGCCGTGGGGTTGCTCAGCGCGAACACCACCGGGTACGGCGTGTTCCTCGCCACCGCCTTCACCACGTCCTCGCCGAACGCCCCGCGCTGGCCGCTCAGGCCCAGCAGCACCGTCACCTTCGCCTCCCGCGCCGTCTCCAGCAGGCTCGGGATGCTGCCCTGAATCTTCCAGCCCGCCACGCGCGACGGCTCGTGCGCGAACTCCAGCTTGTACGGCTCCAATCCCTTGCGGTCCTTCAGGATGAGGCCCTTGGAGTCGATGAGGTAGATGCGCTCACGCGCCTGCTGCGTGCTCATCCCCTCGCGCTCCATGCCGCGGACGATCTGCCGCGCCACGCCCACGCCCCCGGCGCCCGCGCCGTGCACCAGGTACACCTGCTGCCCGAGCGTCGTCTGGCTGCGCCGCGTGGCCGCCAGCAGGCCCGCCAGCACCACCGCGCCCGTGCCCTGCACGTCGTCGTTGAGCGAGGGCAGCACGTCCCGGTACCGGTCCAGCACGTCGAAGGCCTTCTGCTTGCTGAAGTCCTCCCACTGCACCAGCACGTTGGGGAAGCGCTTCTTGAGCCCCGTCACGAACGCGTGGATGAAGTCGTCGTACTCCTTGCCCTCCATGCGCGGGCGCTTCACGCCCAGGTAGAGCGGGTCATCCAGCAGCTCCTTGCGGTTGGTGCCCACGTCCAGCTCCACCGGCAGCGTCACCGCTGGATCGATACCCGCCGCGGCCGTGTACAGCGACAGCTTGCCGATGCAGATGGCCAGGCCGCCGAAGCCCTGGTCTCCAATGCCCAGGATTCCCTCGTTGTCCGTGGCGACAATCAATTGCACGTCCGGGAAGGGCGTGTTCGCCAGCAGCGAGTCGATTTCGCCGATGTTCTCCGGGCTCACCACCAGCCCGCGCGGGTAGCGGTAGATGCGGCTGAACTGCTCCACCGCCTGCGCCACCGTCGGGGTGTAGATGATGGGCATCATCTCCTCGATGTGCCGGTTGAGCAGCGCGTAGAAGAGCACCTCGCTGCGGTCCTGAAGGGCGCGCAGGAAGACGTGCTTCTCCAGGTCCGAGCGGAAGGAGCGGAAGTTGGCGTAGGAGCGCTCGATCTGCTCGTCCAGCGAGGAGACGTGCGTGGGCAGGAGCCCCAGCAGGCCGAACTCGCGCCGCTCCTCCAGCGTGAAGGAGGTGCCCTTGTTGAGCAGCGGCAGGCGGGTGAGCATCAGCCCCGTGAGGTTCGTCTCCAGGTAGGGGCGGCCGTTGGCGTCGAGCTTCTTCTCGTACTGTTTCATGGGGGGAACTTCGTCTCTGGGGGGAAGGGGCGCTCCCTTAACGGCTCACATGGCACGGCGCCAGGGTCCCCCTCCAGGCGGGCATAAGCCGTGGCTCGGGTCTCCCATGCGAGGGAGATACGACGGACCGCGCCAACGCATCGCGTTACCCGGGACGTCCTCCCTCCGGGGCTCGGCCGTCTGGTGTGGGTCCGGACGCACGGGCGGGCTGACTTGGAACTGGTCACCCCGGGGCGTGGATGGTCCAATCGCCCCCCTGTTGTCCCGTGTCCCCTCGCCCCCCTGGGAGATGATGAACGCTCGCGTCTGGAAGGTTGCCCCCCTGTTGTTCGGCTCGGGGTTCTGTGCGTTGGTGTACCAGACCGCCTGGCAGCGGGAGCTGCGGCTCATCTTCGGAGCCTCGACGGCGGCCTCGGCCGCGGTGCTGGCCATCTTCATGGGAGGGCTGGGACTGGGCAGCGCCCTGCTGGGCGCGCGCGCGGACCGGGAGCGTCAGCCGCTGGGCCTCTACGCGAACCTGGAGCTGCTCATCTCGCTGAGCGCGGCGCTGACGCCGCTGCTCATCGGCCTGGCGCGGCTGCTGTACGTGGCGCTGGGCGGGACGATGTCGCTGGGGCTGGTGGGAGGCTCGGCGGTGCGGCTGGTGCTCTCCGCGCTGGTGCTGGCGGTGCCCACGCTGCTGATGGGAGGCACGCTGCCGGCGGCGGCGCGCGCGGCGGAGTCGGCCGAGGACGTGCGGCGCCGGGCGCTGGCCGTCCTCTACGGCGTCAACACGCTGGGCGCGGTGGCGGGCGCGACGGCCTCCACCTTCTTCCTCTTCGAGGTGTTCGGCACGCGCACCACCCTGTGGTTGGCGTGTCTGCTCAACGTGGTGGTGGCGATGGTGGCCCGGGGCGTGGCGCGGGGGCTGCCCGAGAACGAGCCCTCCACCGCTCCGGCCGATGCCGGCGGTGGCACCACGCCGGCCACGCCGGCCGCCCCGCGCCACTTCGTGCTGGGGGCCGCGGCGCTGGTGGGCTTCGCCTTCTTCCTCATGGAGCTGGTGTGGTACCGGATGCTGGGGCCGCTGCTGGGAGGCTCCACCTTCACCTTCGGCCTCATCCTGGTGGTGGCGCTGGCGGGCATCGGCCTGGGAGGCGCGGCCTACGCGGCGTGGGGGCAGCAGCGGCCGGCCACGCTGCGCGGCTTCGCGCTGACGTGCCTGCTGGAGGCGCTCTTCATCGCCGTGCCGCTGGCGCTGGGTGACCGGGTGGCGGTGCTGACCATGGTGCTGCGGCCCCTGTCCAGCTTCGGCTTCGGAGGCCTGGTGCTCAGCTGGGCGGCCGTGGCGGCGCTGGTGGTGCTCCCCGCCGCCTTCGTGTCCGGTGTGCAGTTCCCCCTGCTGCTGGCGCTGCTGGGGCGGGGCGGCGAGGACGTGGGCCGCCAGGTGGGCCAGGCCTACGCGTGGAACACCGTGGGCTCCATCCTGGGCTCGCTGGCGGGCGGCTTCGGCCTGCTGCCGCTGCTCTCCGCGCCGGGCTCCTGGCGGCTGGTGGGCGTCATCCTGGTGGCGCTGGGGCTGGCCGCGCTGGTGCTGTCGCTGCGCCACGAGCGCCCCGCGCCCCTGGGGCTGGTGCCCGCGCTGGGTTCGGCCGCGCTGACGGCCGTGCTGCTCACCGCCACCGGCCCCACCGCCGCCTGGCGCCACAACCCCATCGGCGCCGGCCGCGCCCAGCTCAAGGACGCCTCCGTCAACGGCCTGCGCGAGTGGAGCTCACGCACCCGCCGCTCGCTGGCGTGGGAGGCGGATGGCGTGGAGAGCAGCGTGGGCATCAACGCCGCCAACGGCCTGGCCTTTTTCGTCAACGGCAAGTCGGACGGCAACGCCGTGGGTGACGCGGGCACGCAGGTGATGGGCGGTCTCATCGGCGCGCTGCTCCACCCCCAGCCCCGTCACGCGCTCGTCATCGGCCTGGGCACGGGCAGCACCGCCGGCTGGCTCGGCGCCGTGCCGGAGATGGAGCGGGTGGACGCGGTGGAGATCGAGCCCGCCATCCTCGAGATGGCGCGCCGGTGCGCGGACGTCAACGAGCGGGTGCTGGACAACCCCAAGGTGCGCATCCACATCGACGACGCGCGCGAGGTGCTGCTCGCCTCCAAGGACTCCTACGACATCGTCTTCTCCGAGCCCTCCAATCCCTACCGCGCCGGCATCTCCAGCCTCTTCACCCGTGAGTTCTACCAGGCGGTGAGGCAGCGGCTGGCGCCCGGGGGGCTCTTCCTGCAGTGGCTGCAGGCCTACGAGGTGGACGCGCGCACGGTGCGCAGCGTCTACGCGACGCTGGCCGCCGAGTTCCCCGCGGTGGAGACGTGGCAGACGCAGGGCGGAGACCTCATCCTCGTGGGCAGCGAGGCGCCGCTGCGGCACGACGTGGCGCGGCTGCGCGCGCGGGTGGGACAGGAGCCGTACCGCCGGGCGCTGGCCGCCGCGTGGAACACGGACGAGGTGGAGGGCGTGCTGTCGCACTTCGTGAGTGGCCCCCGGCTGACGGCGGCGATGGCCGATGGACAGGAGGCGCTCGTCAACACGGATGACCTGTCGTACCTGGAGTTCGCCTTCGCCCGCAGCGTGGGGCGCGCGCGCACGGGCTTCTCCGTCCATCAGCTCTGGGAGGCGGGCTTCCGCATGAAAGCGGAGCGTCCGGAGCTGGTGGGTGGTCCGGTGGACTGGGAGCGGGTGGCGCAGAACCAGATTCTCATTGGGGGCAAGGTGCCGCCGGGCGGCGACAGCCCCGCGTCCCGGCAGCACCGCGCCTTCATGACGGCCTATGCGCGGGAGACGTGGGGGGAGGCCCTGCGTCTGTGGCGTGAGGCGGGCTGGCAGCCGCGCGGTCCGGTCGAGCTGTCGATGGTGGCGCACGTGCTGGCGGAGGCGGGGGACGAGGCCGCCCTGCCCTACATCGAGCAGCTGCGTGCCCTCCGGCCCGCGGAGGCCGAGCTCGCCCTGGGGATGCTGCGGCTGCGGCAGGGCCGCCTGCCCGACGCGACGGGGGCCTTCGAGCGCGGCTTCGCTGTGCTGCGCCAGGTCCCCTGGTCCAACCGGTTCATCGTGGCGGCGACCCTGGAGGCGACCCAGGTCGTGGCCGGCAAGGACGCGGCCCTGGGGCGGCGGCTCTTCGAAGCCCTGGAGCAGCCCTTCTCCACCGCCGTCTGGCAGACGGTGCGTATCGGCCGCCGGTTGCAGCTCGCCGAGCAGCTCGACTTCAAGGGCCTGTGTGCCCGGGCGCTGGCGCCCTACGAGCCCCACGTGCCCTGGGCGCGGGAGTTCCTGACGGTGCGTGCCCGCTGCTACGGCACCACGGGGCACGCGCTGGCGGCCCAGGCCCGGGCCGACCTGGAGTCCTTCATGGACGCGGAGCCGCCCTCGCTCTGGGAGGAGCAGCCGGACGTGCCCGGGGAGCCGGGTCCGGAGCACGAGACGGCTCCGGTGTCGGGCCTGGGAGAGCCTTGAGGCACAACTCGCTCCCACCTCCGGGGGCGGCCGCGCTAGGTTGACGTGCCATGTCAGAACCTCAGCTCATCTTCAGCCACAGCCTCCAGGGCCTGTTGTCGCGCGCCTTCCCCAAGGGCGTGCCCCTGGAGACCAAGGCGAAGCTCCGCACCGTGGGCGTGGAGCTGGACAAGCAGCTGCTGCCCGCCTACCCGCGTGAGACGTGGGGGCGCTGCATCGAGGTGTGCGCCGCGTTCGCCTTCTCCCAGGAGCGCCGCGAGGTGGCCTGGTTCAAGCTGGGTGAGCGCATGGTGGACGGCTACAAGGAGACGATGATCGGCCGCGCCATGTTCTCCACGCTGCGGCTGCTCGGGCCGCGGCGGATGATGCAGCGCAGCCAGAAGAACTTCCGCTCCGGCAACAACTACACCGAGGTCCGTATCACGGACATCTCCCCCACGGAGATGCACGTCTGGTTCAACGAGACGGACGAGGTGCTGCGCCAGTTCACCATGGGCCTGGTGCTGGCGGGCATGCGCGCCGGGGGCGCCCTGGAGCCCCGGGTGGAGCCGCTGCGCACGGACGCGCAGGGCTTCACCCTGCGCGCCACCTGGAAGGAGAACCCCTGAGGCGGGCCTCCTCCCGCCGCCTCACTTCACGCCGAGGAGCTCCACGTCGAAGATGAGCACCGAGTTGGGCGGGATGGGGCCGTTGCTGAGCTCGCCGTAGCCGAGGGGGGAGGGGATGACGAGCCGGCGCTGGCCGCCGACGCGCATGTCGGCCACGCCCTCGTCCCAGCCGCGGATGACCCTGCCCGCGCCGACGACGAAGGAGAACGTCTGGCCGGTGTCGCGGGAGGTGTCGAACAGGGTGCCGTCGGGCAGCCAGCCGGAGTAGTGCACGACGGCGGTGCGGCCGCTGGAGGCCACGGCGCCGGTGCCCTCCACCAGGTCCTGCGTGTAGAGGCCCGTGTCGCTGCGGTTCATGGCCGCGAGGTCCACGCCCAGCGCGGGCGCGTACTGCACCTTCGTCGGGTCTCCCGACTCACTCGGGCCGCAGGCGGAGAGGGTGAATGCCAGGAGACAGGCGGAGAGGGACGGGAGCGGTCGGCGCATCATCTGGGGAGGACCTCTGGAGTGGAAAGGGGCCGCGAGAGTAACTCACCGCGAGCGCTGGCGAGGACCGCCGCCCGCCCACTGGTAGCCCAGGGTGGCGCCCGAGCCGACGAAGCCCAGCGCGATGTACTTGCGCAGGAACTCGAGCGAGGCGGTGTTGCCCACGACCTCCTCGAGCGCGCCGTGCACGACGACGCCGAGCAGCGTGCCCACGGCGGCGCCGCCCAGGGCGCCGAGGAAGGCGCGTCCCCGCTGCCTGCTGCCATCGAAGGCCAGCTCGCCGAGCCCCCAGGTGCCCAGCGCGGCGAGGGGAGGCGTCAGCACCAGGCCCACACCGAAGGCGGCCACGTCCAGCTCGGCCCACCGTCCGCCCGCGTTCGCGGGCTGAAGGAAGAGCAGCGAGCCCGGCACCGAGGCCACCACGCTTCCGGCCACCGTCTCCAGGCCCGTCACCCACAGCCGCTCTCCCCCCAGGCGGCTGGCGCCGTAGATGCCGCCGAGCGGCACCAGCGCGGACGTCCCGTACATGACCCAGGCTCCGGTGGTGACGGGCGCATCGGCCTTGAGGCTGGGCCGGGTCTCCACGTGAGGCTCCACCTCGGGGGCCTCCGCCTTCTTGAGGCCCGGGTCGATGACGGGGAGGGAAGGGGACTCGACGCCCATGTCGGCGGGGAGCAGGTGGAGCGCGGCGGGGACGCCCCGGGCCCTTGCCGCCAGCGCTCCCTCGTGCACGTCGAGCAGGGGCCGGGCGCGCGCTGGAGGTGCCAGGAGCACGGCGGCCAGGAGCGCGACGGAGGCGAGACAGGAGGGCAGGTAGACAGGCAGGCGCATGGTGTGCAGAGCGAGCCCGTGGTGCGCCCCCGTCCCCGGCCCGCATCCGGACAGGGGAACCTGGAGGCGGACCCGTGGCGCGGGAGAGGGATGGGAACGGGAGGGCGCGCTGTCCACCCGGGGACGGGGAGGGGCGCGCGGCAGCGGACAGAGGCGGGCCCCGGGTGTCGGCGGGTGGACGGAGCACGGGAGCGAGGGGCCGGGCGGGCGGAGCGTGACTAGCTTCCGCGCGTGAAGAACCGTTGGCTTCCGCTGGTGCTCGCCGCCCTGGTGCTGGCGGGCTGTCCCCTGCCGAATCACCGGCTCGCGCTGCGCATCCGCGACGACGTGCCCGAGACACACGAGGGCCTGTCTCTCGCGTGGTACCAGACGGTGGGCGTGGAGCTCGAGCCGGGCAACAAGGTGGAGCTGGTGCACAACGGCCACGTCTTCGACGTGCTCGAGCAGGAGATTCGCGCCGCGCGCTCCAGCATCCACATCCTCGTCTACATCTGGCGTCCGGGAGAGCCGTCGGAGCGGCTGGTGAAGGCGCTGCGCGAGCGCCACCCGGGCGTGGCGTGCCGGGTGCTGGTGGATCCGCTGGGCAGCATCCGCTTCCAGGACGACGTGGGGCCGCAGCTGGTGGCGGCTGGCTGCGAGGTGCGCATCTTCCGCCCGTTGCAGGGCACCATCTCCACGCTGAACCTGAAGCGCTTCCAGGCGCGGCTGCACCGCAAGCTGGCCGTGCGCGATGGGGTGTCCGGGCTCACGGGGGGCTGGGGCATCTGGAAGAGCTGGGAGGGCAACGGGCGCAAGCCGGACGAGTGGCGGGACGCGAACATCTGGGTGCAGGGGCCGGCGGTGCGAGGCATCCAGCTGGCGTTCGCGCAGAACTGGCAGGAGGCGGGAGGAGGGATGCTCCCGGCGGACGCCTTCCCCGAGTCCATTCCCGAGGCGGGCGGGGCCCGCGCCGGCTTCGTCACGCACACCGGCGCGCCCGTGCTCACCAACGCGGAGCGGATGACGCTGCTGGCGATCGCCTCGGCGAAGAAGCGGCTGTGGATCGCCAACTCGTACTTCATCCCCACGGGGGCCATCCAGGACATGCTCATCGCCAAGGCGAAGGCGGGGGTGGACGTGCGGGTGCTCACGCCGGGGCGGCACCACGACATCCCCCCGGTGCACGAGGGCCAGCGGGCCACCTACGCGCGGCTGCTGGAGAACGGGGTGCGCATCTGGGAGTACGAGGTGTCGATGATGCACTCCAAGACGCTGCTGGTGGATGACCGGCTGTCGATGGTGGGCTCGACGAACATGGATCCGCTGGCGCTCAACGCGGAGGAGGGCTCGCTGGTGGTGGACGACGAGACGCTGGCGGCGGGGATGGCGAAGGACTTCGAGGAGGACATGTCCCACTCGGTGGAGATCCGCTGGGACTCGTGGCGGCGGCGGGGCCTCTTCAAGAGGCTGTCGGAGCGGGTGACGGTGCTCTTCGGCCGGTACCTGTAGCGTGCCCCCGCCCGCCCGCCTGCTCCCCGGGACGGGTTGATGGGCGGAGCGCCATGGCATACAGGCAGCGGGGATGACGCCGGGAGCCGTGGACAGCGCCAGGGAGCGGGAGGCCTCGCGAGGGGCCGGGCACCGGTGGGCGCGCCTCTCGGGAGCACTGGGCCTCTCGGTGGCGGTGCACGTGCTGGGCGCGGTGGCGTTGTGGCGCGGTGTGTCGGAGCCGGAGCGCTTCGTGCCGCCCAGGCCGCTGGAGGTGGAGCTCGTCTGGCGCGAGGCGGCCGGGAGTGGGGGGCCCGGGAGGGGTGGACCCGGGAGTGCCTCCGCCGGGGCTCCGGCGCCGGTGCGGGTCCGCGAGAAGCCGTCACGGCCCCGTCACGAAACACCGCCTCCGGTGACGCGCGCGGAGGTGCCCCCGGAGGAGGAATCGCCACCCGTACTGGAGTCCCAGGCTCCCGTCACACCCCCCGCGGTGGGAAATTCTCCGGAGGCCGTGGCCGCCGCGGCCCCGGGCGGGTCGGGGGAGGGCGGGGAGGGGAGTGGCCCGGCGGAGGGCGCCGGGGTGGGCTCGGGCACGTCGCCGGGGAGCGGCCCGGCGGGAGGCCCTGGCGTGGTGGGGGCGGGGGTGGACCTGGAGCTGCGGGCGTACCGCGAGCAGCTCTCGAGGAGGGTGACGCGGCAGCGGCGCTATCCGTCACAGGCGGTGCGGCTCGGGATGGAGGGCACCGCGCTGGTGCGGGTGCGCATCAACCGGGATGGCTCGTTGGGGGCACCGCCGCGGCTGGAGGGCTCCTCTCGCTTCCGGGTGCTGGACGTCGAGGCGCTGCGCATGGTGGAGGCGGCCGCGCCCTTCGCGCCGCTGCCCGCGGAGCCGTACCGGGAGTCGGCGGAATTCGTCATTCCCGTGAGCTTCTCCCTTCGCGCGGTAGCGGGCTGAGCGCTGGGGTACCAGCCCACCCGGCTCGAATGTGGAGCGGGATTCGGGGTCGAACTCGCCGCCCGCTGAGCGAACCGCTAAGCTGTACTCATTGACAGGGAGGCTTCACGGCAAGGCCGGATGACGTGCTCCCGTGTGTGTCACCGCGGGAGGGCGGCATGGACAACGTCATCGACACTCTCAAGAGCACCCTGGCGATATACGGAGACGAGCGGTTCTTCTTCATCGCCGTCTGCTCCGCGCTGTTGAGCATCGTCTCGTTCCTGGCCTTCGCGCTGCCCTGGACGTGGGTGGCCTACAAGAACCCCGAGTCGCTGAAGAAGTACCGCATCCAGGGCAGGGACTTTCCGGTGAAGCGGTGGCTGGTGCCGTCGCTGCAGCGCTTCGCCATCAACAACCTGGTGTCCTTCCTGGGGGTGGTGCTGTCGTGGCCGCTGGTGCGTCACTCGGGCATCCACACCGGCCCGCTGCCGGCCTGGTACGTCATCGTCGCGCAGATCGCCTTCTTCATCGTCCTGGACGACTTCCTCTACTACTGGATGCACCGGGCGCTGCACACGCCGTGGCTCTACAAGCACGTGCACTCGGTGCACCACCGCATCACCACGCCCTTCGCGCTCACGGGCAACTACATGCACGTGATCGAGTTCATGCTGACCTCGACGCTGGTGATGACGGGCCCGGCGCTGCTGGGCGCACACGTGGTGACGATGTGGTTGTGGATCGTCTTCCGGCAGCTGGAGGCGGCCGACGGGCACTCGGGCTACGACGTGCCGTGGAACCCGGCGCTGCTGGTGCCCTTCTACAAGGGGCCGGTGTACCACGACTTCCACCACCGGCGGTTCTTCGGCAACTACGCCGGCTTCTTCGCCTACCTGGACAAGCTCTTCGGCGGCACCTACTCGAAGGGGTACGAGGACTACCGCCGGGCCCAGCCGCCGGTGACGCCGCCCGTGCCGGAGCCTCAGCCCCAGGTGTCGCCGCCGAGGCAGTAGCGACGGCCCGTTGACATGTCGGAAGGGGAACTGACACGTCGATTTCCCCCTGTCGGGAGGGGTCGCGGATGCGTTCCCCTCTGGACACAGCTGGCATGATGAGTGCAGAACCCGCCGCGAACCCGCTTCCGCGAGGAAGCCTGTCGTTCGAGACGTGTTCATGCCTTCGTTTCTCTTGAGAAAGTCCATGTCGGGACTCGCCCTTCTCGCCAGCTATCTGGCTGCGGGATGCGGGCAGACCACTGAGTCCCCTTCCCCTTCTTCTCCTCCTCCCACCTCCCAGGCCGCGCTGGCCTTCGGCAATGACGGTGAGCTGACGGTCACCGCGGCCAACACGGTGCTCAACCAGTACTCGGCCCTCGCGGCCGACGCCGCCGCGGGCGCCACCACCCTCGAGGTGACCGACGCCACGCAGCTGAACAGCGCGGAGTTCGGCCCGCTGGCCTCGGGTGACCTGCTCCTCATCCACCAGATGCAGGGCGCGGAGATCGACACCTCGGACACGGCGAGCTACGGCACCGTGAAGGACCCGAAGGGCGCGGGCCTGTACGAGTTCGTCTACGTGGGCTCGGTGAACGGCAACACGCTGACCCTGGCGTGTGGGGGCCTGCGCAACGCCTACAGTGCCACGGGGCAGGTGCAGGTGGTGCGCGTGCCGCAGCTCTCGCGCCTCACCGTGGCGGCGGGGGGCAGCATCGTCGCGCAGCCGTGGGACGGCCAGCGCGGTGGCGTGGTGGTTCTCCATGTGCAGGGCACCACCACCGTCGAGGGTGAAATCAACGTGAGCGGCCAGGGCTTCCGTGGAGGAGCCCTGGACAACGAGTCGGACGTCTCCGAGAAATTCGTCCAGATCTACCTCTCGAATGACCCCCTGCTCGGCGGCGAGAAGGGCGAGAGCATCGTGGGGAACGCGGCTGTCTACCAGGCCCTGGGTGGACGCTACGGCCGGGGCGCACCGGCCAACGGCGGCGGCGGTGGTAACAGCCACAACGCGGGCGGCGGTGGCGGCGCCAACGGCCACAACAGCAATCCCTGGAACGGCCAGGGCGTGATGAGCGAGACCATCCCCGGCGCGGAGGCCTGGAAGCTGGATCCGTTCTACATCGCCAACAACAACATGCTGGCCAACTCGTCGGGCGGCGGGCGTGGCGGCTACAGCTACTCCAGCACCAACCAGAACGCGTTCGTGCAGGAACCGGGTCATATCTTCTGGGTGGGCAACCTCCGCCAGCAGGTGGGTGGACTCGGCGGGCACCCGCTCGAGCAGGACGTGACGAAGCGCCTCTACTTCGGTGGCGGCGGTGGCGCGGGCGATGCCAACAACAACGCCTCGTCACCGGGTGCCAACGGTGGCGGCGCCGTCTTCCTCATCTCCAACACGGTGAGCGGCAGCGGCTTCATTCGCGCCAACGGCGCCTCCGCGGGCGGCACCAAGGAGCCCCATACCGACGCGCTCGGCGGTGGCGGTGGCGGTGGCACCCTCGTCGTCGTCAGCAGCAACCTCAGTGGCGTCACCCTGGAGGCGAATGGCGGCGCGGGCGGCAACCAGTTCATCGAGAACGACGAGGCCGAGGGCCCGGGCGGTGGCGGTGGTGGCGGCTTCATCGCCGTGTCGGGCGGCACCGTGACGACCTCGGTGTCCGGCGGGCCGAGCGGCACCACCACGTCAGCCGCGCTGACCGAGTTCCCCGCCAACGGCTCCACCACCGGCTCCATGGGCCAGACGGGCTCCGTGTCCCTGAACGCGCTGCCCCTGTCGGCGTGCGCGTCGACCGACCTGCGGGCCACCATCACCAATGGACAGACCACCTCGGTGGCGGGCACGTCCAGCACGTACACCTTCACCGTCTCCAACGCGGGTCCCGTCACGGGGACGGATGCACCCGTCTCCGTGCCGCTGCCTCCGAACGTGACGGGCATGGAGTGGACGTGTGTCGCCGCGGGTGGGGCCACCTGCCCGGCGGCCAGCGGCTCGGGTGCCATCGCCACGAACGTCACCCTGCCGGCGGGTGGCTCGCTCACCTACACGCTCGTCATCACGAGCTCCCCCACCGCCACGGGCGACCTGACGGTGACGGGCTCCATCGGCACTCCGGCGGACGTGAGTGACCACGCGCCGGAGAACAACACGGCGACGGACACCGACACGCTGACGTCTGCCCAGGCGGACCTCTCCGTCAACCTCACCGAGTCGGAGGATCCGGCCACCCAGGGCACTTCGCACACCTATACCGCGCAGGTGAACAACGCGGGCCCGAGCACCGCCACCAACGTCTCGGTGAGCTTCCCCATCCCGGAGGGCTCCACCTTCGTCAGCGCCGAGGGCCCGGGCTGGACCTGCGCCGAGGCCGCTGGCACCGTCACCTGCACCCGGCCGAGCCTGCCCCCGGGCAGCGCTCCGGACATCACCATCCAGGTGAACCCCTCGTCCACGAGCGGCACGCTCAACGCCTCGGTGAACGTGACGTCGGACGTGACGGACCCCAACACCGGCAACAACACGGACTCGGAGACCACGACGGTGGTCGGCGACAGCGACGGCGATGGCCTGAGCGATGACAAGGAGCGCGAGATCGGGACGGATCCGAACAACCCGGACTCCGATGGTGGCGGGGTGAACGATGGCGAGGAGGTCCGGCGTGGGACCGATCCCAAGACGGTCTGGGATGACCAGGAGCTCCGGGTGGTGGGCAGCGGCTGCAGCGCCACCGGCTCGGACAGCGTGCCCGCCCTGGGCTTCCTGGCGGCCCTCGCGGCCCTGGTGTTCGCTCGCCGCCGGGGTGCCCGCGCCCGCCAGGTCTCGGGTGCCCTGGCCTCGGTCGGGGCCGTGGCGGTGATGGCCTCGGCCCTGCCGGCCCAGGCCCAGTACTCCACCGCCATCGACGTCCAGCAGTTCAAGCCCGCTCCCGGCCAGTCCGACGTCCTCGGCCTGCACGGCGCGGGCGTGCCGGGCCACCTGCGCTGGAGGGCCGGTCTCTTCATCAACTACGCCGATGATCCGCTCATCATCATCAACCCGGCCACCGATGCCCGCGTCCGCCGGCTCGTGGACCAGCAGCTGGGCTTCGACCTCATCGGCGCCATCGGCCTCGGTGAGCGCTTCGAGGTGGGCTTCACCCTGCCCATCGCCCTTCAGCAGAACGTGTCTGGCATCAACTCCACCGGTGTCCGGGAGACCGCCTGGGGTGGAGGCTTCGGGGACCTGCGGCTGATTCCCAAGGCGCAGCTGCTGAAGACCGGGGGCCTGCGGCTGGCCCTGGCCGTGCCGGTCATCCTGCCCACGGGCGGGTCCGGTGACTTCCGTGGCCAGTCCGGGTTCGGCGTCCAGCCGCGCGTGACGGCGGACTACGCCTTCGAGGAGGGCGGCGTGCGCCTGCTGGCCAACGTGGGAGTCAACTTCCGCGAGCGCCAGGAGCTGCTCAACCTCTCCGTGGGCAACGAGCTGAGCTACGGGGTGGGCACTGCCATCCCGTTCGAGATCGCGGATCACCGCTTCACGGGCCTGGTGTCGGTCGCGGGAGCGGCGGGTCTGGGTGCCACGGGTGGCACGCAGCGGGAGGAAGTGCCGCTGGAGCTTCAGGGCGCGCTGCAGTACCGCATCACGCCCAAGCTGCTGGCGACGCTGGGTCTGGGCCGCGGCATCATCCGGGGCTACGGCATGCCCGAGTACCGCGTGCTCGGCGGCATCGTCTGGACGGAGGAGGAGGAGCCCAAGAAGGCGCCGCCGCCCCCGCCGGCGCCGGTCGACAGTGATGGCGATGGCTTCGTGGACGGCCAGGACAAGTGCCCGAGCGAGCCCGAGGACAAGGACGGCTTCCAGGACGAGGACGGCTGCGCGGATCCGGACAACGATCAGGACGGCATTCCGGACGCGCAGGACAAGTGCCCGAACGAGGCCGAGGACAAGGACGGCTTCGAGGACGAGGATGGCTGCCCGGATCCGGACAACGACCAGGACGGCATCACGGACGGCCAGGACAAGTGCCCGATGAAGCCCGAGGACAAGGACGGCTTCCAGGACGAGGATGGCTGCCCGGAGCTGGACAACGATCGGGACGGCATCCCGGACGCGCAGGACAAGTGCGTGAACGAGGCCGAGGTCATCAACGGCGTGGATGACGAGGACGGGTGCCCGGACCAGGGCAAGACGAAGGTGGAGGTGAAGGCGGGGAAGATCCTCATCCTGGAGAAGGTGTACTTCGCGACGAACAAGGACGTGGTGCTGCCGCGCTCGTTCCCGCTGCTGCAGCAGGTGGCGTCGGTGCTTCGTGCGAACCCGCAGCTGACGAAGGTGCGCATCGAGGGCCACACGGACAACCAGGGCGATGACGCCTTCAACATGGACCTGTCGCAGCGCCGCTCGAACAGCGTGATGCGCATCCTGGTGGAGCGTGGAATCGCGGCCGAGCGGCTCGAGGCGGTGGGCTACGGTGAGACGAAGCCGGTGGACACGAACAAGACGGCGGCGGGCCGCGAGAACAACCGCCGGGTCGAGTTCACCATCCTCGAGACGAAGGAAGAGGCGCAGTAGGCGGTAGACATCGGGTGAAGTGACATGGGGTGGGGGTGCCGGGGAGTCCGGTGCCCCCACCCCGTGTGTTTTCAGGAGGGCCGCACGAGCTCCTCGAAGCGGCGCCAGGAGACATTGCGGCCGGTGAGGACGATGGCGGTGGGGCCGAGGGAGCGGGGCAGGAGCTTGCGGAGGGCGGCGAGCCCGGCGGCGGCGGAGGGCTCGATGACGTATTTGGTGTCGGAGACGCACCAGCGCATGGCGTCGCGCAGCTCGTCATCGGAGACGAGGACGAACTCATCGACGAGGCGCTGGAGGTAGGGCCAGGGGAGGAGGTCGCGCTCGACCTCAGCGCCGATACCCTCGGCGATGGAGGGGCGGAGGCCGTTGACGTCGACGGGCTGGCCGGCGCGGTGCCATTGAGCGAGGACGGCGGAGGACTCGGGCTGGACGCCGATGAGGCGGATGCGGGGGTTGGCGGCCTTGAGGACGACGCTCATGCCGGCGAGGAGTCCGCCGCCGCCGACGCCGACGAGGACGGTTTCCACATGGGGGCAGTCCTCGAGGATTTCGAGGGCGATGGTGCCACCGCCCTCCATCATGTGGCGGTCGTTGTAGGCGGAGAGGAAGGTGTAGCCCTGCTCGGAGGCGACGCGGAGGGCGGCCTCACGGGCCTGGGGGACGCTGTCGAAGAACTCGATGTGAGCGCCTTGGTCCTGGATGAGGCGGAGCTTGTCGGGGTCTACGGAGCGGGGCAGGTAGATATGGGCCTTGGAGCCGAGGGTGGCGGCGGCGTAGGCGAGGCCGATGCCATGACCGCCAGCGGTGGGGGCGATGAACTCGGCGTGGGGCTGGGAGGCGCGGACGGAGAGGACCTTGTGGAGGGAACCGCGGGGCTTGAAGCTGCCGGTGACCTGGAGGTTCTCGAGCTTGAGGAAGACGGGCGAGCCCGCGAACTTCGAGAGGGAGGAATTGTGCTCGAGGGGGGTGTGGCGGATGTAGGGAGCGATGCCGCGGCGGGCGGCGAAGAAGTGGGAGGGGAGGAGTTCCGAGCTCATGTCGGGTGCCTGTCTAAACCAAGCACGAACGGTTTGCCCGTGTATGCCCCCTCTCCCTCTGGGAGAGGGCTGGGGTGAGGGTCTGCGCGACACGTGTGTTGGGAGGTACGTGGAGCACGGCGCAGTGGAGGACCGGGCGCGAGACCGCCATTGGCTCCTCACCCATTACGTCGACCGCCAGACCACCAACACGGGAGGCCAGTGTTGGCCAGGAAGTGGCGCCCCCGGGGACTGCGCCAGAATCTGCACGGGCCGCGACTCCGCCGCCGGTGGAGCCACCCCCCGCGGCCGCCGCCTCTCCCTCGGCGTCCGGAAAGGACAGAGCCCCCGTGAAGAAGAAGCAGAAGACGACAGACCCCCAGCGGGAAACGCGGTCCAGGAGCGCGGAGGTCATCGCGCGCAACGTGTGTCTGGGTTTGACGGGAGCCGCCCTGCAGGCCTGTCTCGGTGCGCAGCAGCAGGTTCCGCCGGTGCGCCTGGAGCCTCCTCCGCAGGAGTGCCCGGCGGGCGCCGTGAAGATCATGACCGAGACACTCGGCCTGAGCATCGGAGAAATGAAAGCTGTCGATTGGTCCGACGTTCGGGGCAGGCCCGTCCCCGTGCGCGAAGACAGCACGGTCCGAGTGGGTGGCCACTGGGAGACCGCCCAGGGACAGATCGCGCTGCCGGATGAAACGCGCCTCTCCGGGCGGCTCTACTTCGGGGAGAAGCGCGTGTACGGCCGCTTCACCACGGCCCACACTCCCAGCGGGGAGACGTACCGGGTGTGCATGGAGTTGATGGACAACAGAGACGATGCAGGCCTGCCCATCGAGCCCGGCAGTGAGCTGGGGAATGTACTGGTCAGTCCCCTCGCACTGGTGCGGGTGGTGGACCGCTTCGACTGAGCCAGGTGGGTAGGTGCGGACAGGGGGAGGTTCCGGGCGCGCTCGGGAGAAACTGGTCCGATGGTCGGACCAGTTCGTGCGCTGCGCGACCGGAAGGTCCCCCTCCTCTGGCTGCGCGCCTACGCGCGGAGCGCACCGAGCGACAAGTGCACCCCATACATGACCGGGTGGGAAGTGTGGTAGAGGCCGACTTCTCCGGTCTCGTCCGCTCGCTTTGGAGGTCTCCGCCCCATGTTCGCCCTCTCCTCCGCCGCCCTCATGGGATGGACCCTGCTCGCCGCGCCCATCGACGCTGCGGCACGGCCCTTACTCCCCGTCTGCGAGACGGGCACGCGCCACCTCGCGCTGACGGCGGATGCCCCCAACAAGCAGGGGGAGGTATGCATTCATCCGGGGGGGTCCACCACCCTGATCTTCGACTCGCCTCTGGCGCGCGTGGAACTGGCCGGGCCGGAACGTTTCCGAGTGGTGGATGGAGGAACGGCGTCCCTGACCCTCATCCCCTCGAATGCATTGTCCGATGGGGAACGTGTGCTGGTGACGGTCTACTTCCAGGACGGCGCGGCGCCCGCGAGCGCTACCTTCGAACTGGTGGTCCATCCTTTCCAGGCCGAACGACTGGTGGAGGTGACGCGCCAGCCGCGCACGCTCGCGTCCTACCGGCAGGGTGAGCAACAGGCGCGGGCCGAAGCGAGGCAATGCCGGGAGGAGAAGGCGCGTGTTGAGGCTGAGTGCGCCGGGCAGGTAGGGCTCACGGGTCTTATCGTTCACAATCTCATGGGAGCAGGAGGCATCGCTTCCAAGGACATCAAGAGAGACGTCACCGCGCGTCCGGGCAACACGCTCCAACTCATGTCGGCTCGCAGCTATCGCTCCGACACCGAGCGCACGGAGGACGGGCAGAAGCTGGTGCGGCTGGCCGTGGAGATGGAGGTGAAGAACACGGGGACGCGAGCCTGGACACCCGTTGGTGTGGTGCTGGTGGGGCTTGGGCTCGTGGAGTTGAAGACCTTCGGCATCTGGCCGAGGGAGCCCATCCCCGCGAGAGCGAGTCGGCGCGTCGTCGTGGAGGTGGAGGCGGCGGAGAACGAGGCGCGCGGCACATTCACCCTGAAACTGTGGAGCCAGGAAGGCGGCGCCAGGGTCGAGTTCCTCGACGGCGTGACGTTCCCTTGAGCCCTCGACCTGCTCCGAGGACTCAGTGGGACTGTGGCTCAGGAGTGGCGTAGGTCCGTTCCAGCGCGCCCATCAGTTCCTCACATTCGAGCAGATTCATGACGGCGTGCTGGAAGAACACTTCGGCACGCCAGATGCGCGTTGTGCTTGTCCTGGAAGCAGAGCTTCTTCTTGGGCGTGGTTTCCTCATCGAGGCTCGCGCGGTTCCGCTCCCAGCGCAGGCGGAGCCGCCTCATGCACCCGGTGGGCGTTCTCGTGTCCTGCGGATGCTTCTGGGGGTGCTCGCTCAATCCGCTTTCCGGCTCGACGTGGACATGCACTTCGACTGGACATCCCGGGGGACGGCTGTCAGCGTCGCGCCCCGAAAACGACAGCGGACACGGAGGCCGTCATGAAGATCAAGCTGACGAGCATCATGGTCGATGACCAGCAAAAGGCGCTCGACTTCTACACACGGGTTCTGGGCTTCGTGAAGAAGCACGACATCCCGTTGGGGGCGTTCAAATGGCTGACGGTCGTCTCACCCGAGGGGCCAGGGGATATCGAGTTGGTCCTCGAGCCGAACGCGAATCCGGCGGCGAAGACCTACCAGAAAGCCCTTCATGAGCAGGGGATACCGTTGACGGCGTTCGCGGTCGACGATGTCCAGAAGGAGTACGAGAGGCTGAAGGCGCTGGGCGTGGTGTTCAAGTCGGAGCCCAGGAAGGTGGGAGAGGTCACCATCGCCGTCCTCGACGATACGTGCGGCAACCTCATCCAAATCTATCAGACCTGAATGGGGCCCTGGCCTCGTCCCAGCGGTGTCCGAGGACCGCGAAGAACACGAAGACGCCCATGAAGAAGAGGGGCAGGAGCACGGCTCGCCGCACCACCCGGAAGACGGAGGCTCCTGCATCGTCGCTGCGTGACAACAATCTCGCGCCTGGTGCGCTGCGAAGGGCGGTGACGAGCTCGGCTCCCTCGATGAGGCGGATCGTGTTCGCGACGCCCAGTGACGAGGGCACGACGACGTCCTCGAGCGGCTCGCCCCAGCGGCACTCCTCCTGGAAGGAATCGTCGTCGCGGCAGAGCAGCCATGCGGGCACGGGCTGCTCGGGCGTCCAGCCTTCGGGGACGAGCGGCGCGAGCTTCGCGGAGTCCACGGTGCTGCCTTGCCGCGACAGGCGCTGGTTGGCGGAGAAGTCTCTTCGCAGGGTCGCTCCCCGCAGGTGGAAGGCCCCTCCGGTGACCCGAGGCAGCTCGTGCAACTCGACGGTCCGCACCACCGGGCCCACCAGGAAGAGCTCGGAGGAGAAGGCGACCAGGGTGAAGAACAGGCCCAGCGCCGCGAACGCGCACCCGGATCCCAGGTAATAGAACGGGTCGAAGCCGAAGTAGGCCGCGAGCCGCCGCACCCCCATGAACACCAGGGGGAAGGAGAAGAAGGTGGAGAAGACGCCGAGCAGCAGGCTCTGCTCCAGCACCCATCCGAGGGCGCAGCCGTAGAGCGTGGTGTACAGCAACCCGCTCAGCACGAAGGCCGGGATGCTGCGCGGGCCCTTGCCCTCCCGGAGCCGGAAGATCCACGTCCGGGCCACCAGGAAGAGAACCACCGCGAGCGCGAAGGCGCCCACGTCCACCTTCCAGGGGAGGGATGAGGTCCCGACCTTGTGCTCATCCTCCCAGGAGGGGCTGGGGTAGCTGGCGAGCCACCGTGTCTCCTCGAGCGCCTTGTTCCACGCCTCGGCCGTCGAGGAACCGGACGGTTCATCGCCGAGCCGCTCCATGGCCTGCTTCCACGCCCCGGTCACCTGCGGGAGTCCGCGCCAGTAGCCGCCGTGTTCGCCGAAGTCCTCGTTGGGAATCACCCATGCATCCGCGGGGTGGATGGAGAGGACCACCAGCCAGCCCGAAACGCTCCACGCGGTACGCACATGCTCGGCGAGCGCGCGTGTCTCCACGGGGTGTCTGACGCGGTCGTACACCACGAGCGTCAGATAGGTGTCGAACTGCTGCCAATCCCTCGCCGTGCGCGTGAGCTCCGGGGTGAGGAGCTGATCGGGATCGGCCACGAGCGCGTGGGGCCGGTGAAAGGCCGCGAAGGGCCCGGGGTCCTGTTTCGGGGGGGTGTAGGCGCGGGCCATCCACTGGGAGAAGACCCGGGTCGCGGCGCGCACGGCGCGGTCGGGCTCCGTCTCGGCCCGCATGGCCTTCTCGGCCGAGTTCCGGACCGCGTCGAAGTC
Organism: Archangium lipolyticum; assembly: GCF_024623785.1. Lineage (NCBI taxonomy): Bacteria > Pseudomonadati > Myxococcota > Myxococcia > Myxococcales > Archangiaceae > Archangium > Archangium lipolyticum. The sequence continues at coordinate 32,816 of NZ_JANKBZ010000038.1, read as the reverse complement.
ATCCCAGGAGCCCAGGTTCCAACCCGGGCTGACGCCCGCGGAGAGGTGCTCGAGTGCGATGACGAGCACGGCTCCATCCTCCTTCTCGCCCGCGACGCGCCAGGAGTCGTAGAGCTCATTGGCGAGGTAGCGCAGGTCGTCCGGGTAGCTGGGGATGACGACGACGACCAGCCGGCCATGTCCTTGCTCGGAGAGGCCGGCCGCCAGCTGGTTCACCGCCTCGAACGTGTCCGGCTTCAGGGTGCCGGTGGTATCCACCAGCGCCTGCCCGGAGGCGGGGAGTGGAATGTCCTCCCAGCGCGGCGCGGCGGCGTGCGCGGAGCCCATGCCAACGAGGAGGGAGAGGAGCCAGAGCCAACGCATCATGCGCGGAGCGTAACCCGCCTCGGGTGCACGCATGAGCCGCGCCTGGGCTCACGATGAGTTTCGTTTCTGGGAGGAAGGCGCGGGCTGCCGTGACGTTGGCGGGACGGGGTGTCTACCGGGTGGAAGCGGGGACTCCCCCCACCACGACAAGGAGCGATTCCATGGCCAATCCGTGCCAATCCATCATCGACAAGATCCGTGCGCTCGAGAGGGAGAAGAGCGATCTGATCCGGGACATCCATGATGCGGATGAGGGTGGCCCTGTGCACAAGCCGCCCGTACACGATCCTGAGTTCAAGGAGCTGACCAGGCAAATCACCCAGGAGACGAAGAAGCTGAACGCGTGCCTGATCAAGAACGCGTCGCCCGTGCCCATGGTGCTGTCCGTCGAGAGCCTCTCGAGCAGCGATGCGAACGATCCAGGGCCGTTCGAGAGCGACGAGCCGTACGTCCTGGTGTATGTGCTCAACCTGCCGAGTCTGACCAATCCCACCCTGCCGAGGCCGAAGGTGGTGCTGGTGGGGCCGCTGTCGGAAGTCGACGCGGGCGAGAGCCACAAGGCCCCGGCGAACGTGCTCTGGGGAATCGACGGAGTGCCGAGGCCGATTCCCAAGCCCGAGGACATCATCCTGCTGGTGGCGCTGGTGGAGAATGACTTCGCGTCGGCGGCGAGCGTCAGGACGCTCGTGGAGGTGACGATGGGCGCCGTTCTCGCGGTGAACCTGCCCAGTGTCGGCAATCGACAGGAGTTCGTGAGGAGACTGCGCAATGGGATGGAGGGCGCCATCCAGACGGCGGTGAAGGCCGGGTTCCCGGATCGTGACGACCTGATCGACTCGGTAAAGGAACTGCGCCTGGGCGCGCTCGACGTGGCGCACGCGTTCCACTTCGGCGGCACGCCCCTGGAGCTTTCCTTCAAGGGAGACGACTCCCATTACAGGGTGACGTTCCGGCTCAAGAGGGCGTGAGCGGCCGTGCGGCCTGGAGCGTGAGGGAGCGCGCTTCAGGCCGCACTCGCACTATGGCGCGCGCGGGGCGAGGACGCACTGACCGAGCTGCGTATCGCAGACGGGCTCGAGCTCCCTGGGGTCCAGACAGGCGGCGGTGACGCACTCGCCGGGCAGACAGACGACGGAGGCTCTCTGGGACAGCAGGCGTGCGTGCTGTTGGAACTGGGAGAGATTGGCGTTCGAGTTGAGAGCGCCGAAGCACTGGAAGGCGCCCAGACAGCTCTGCCCGCCGACGAGGGCCAACAGGTCGACGGTCTGACAGGAATCGCCGGGGCGGCAGCGGGCATATTGGGTGACGAGGGTTCCGGCGGTCGCCTGGATTTGTTCGCAGTTGGCACAGCCGGACAACCAGAGGGCGAGGGCCCCCGTACACGAAACGACAATCCGTCGCATCATCACGACCCTCCGAGAGGGAGGCACCTTGTGCACGGAGGGTGGTTCGCGCATCGCCCCGAGGCGCCGTTCCCTGGTGTACACACCCTCTCTCCCTCTCCCTCTGGGAGAGGGCCGGGGTGAGGGTATCGGGAGCACTCGGGTTCAGCGCAGAGGCAGCTCGCGGAAGGCGGCCTCATGCAGCTCCAGACGCCGCACGGCGTCCACGAAGCGTTCGGTGCAGATGAAGGTCGTTTCGAAGTCGGACAGCCGGAACAGATCGAGGTCCACGGGGAGCGAGGAGGCGTCGAGGATGAGCTCCTTCGGACGTTTGAACCCATTGCGGCCACACTTCGGACACTTTGGGGGGCGGTCCGGGGGCAGGCAGTCGATGTGCAGCCTGCCATGAGGCAGGACTTCCAGCTCCACCAGCTCAGGGTGTTTCTTCTGGCGAAAGCGCAGCTCGGTGGGAAACCCCCTCAACCCGCGCACGCCCTCGGCTCGAAGCTTCTCCAAGGCCTCACGATGCATCACGGGCATCTGGACGAAGTAGAAGAAGATGGGGCTGAAGGTGCCGGTGGCCGTGCCCACCAGGGGTCCGAACTCCACACCCGGAAGGAGTTGAGCGCCGGGTGGGGCGAATGGCCGCACCAACTCGCGCAACCGCACGAACTCGCCGAAGGGTTCGGGTCGGGCGGCCTCGAACGCCGTTCGTTGGGGAAGAGAGGACAGATCCACGCTCGGATAGGCAGTGGCACTCCCGGCCCAGGTGGCTCCGCATTCAGGACAGTGGAGTCCGGGGAGTCCTCCCCATTTATGACGGGCCTTGCTGAGGTCGCCCGTGCAGCGCCACTCCTTGGGCTCGTGGAGCCAGTAGAACTTCGTCATCCCGTCATCTCCTCCCGCGGTAGCTCAGCGGAGGGGCAGCTCGCGGAAGGCGGCCTCATGCAGCTCCAGGCGCCGCACGGCATCCACGAAGCGCTCGGTGCAGATGAAGGTCGTCTCGAAGTCGGACAGCCGGAACAGGTCGAGGTCCACGGGGAGCGAGGAGGCGTCGAGGATGAGCTCCTCCGGACGTTTGAACCCATTGCGGCCACACTTCGGACACTTTGGGGGGCGGTCCGGGGGCAGGCAGTCGATGTGCAGCCTGCCATGAGGCAGGACTTCCAGCTCCACCAACTCGGGGTGTTTCTTCTGGCGAAAGCGCAGCTCGGTGGGAAACCCCTTCAACCCGCGCACGCCCTCGGCTCGAAGCTTCTCCAGCGCTTCGCGATGCATCAATGGCGACTCGACGAAGTAGAAGAAGATGGGGCTGAATGTACCGGTGGCCGTGCCCACCAGGGGGCCGAATTTGGCTCCTGGAAGGAGTTGCGCTCCGGAAGGGACGAGTGGCCGCACCAACTCGCGCAACCGCACGAACTCGTCGAAGGGCTCCGGTCGAGGCACCTTGAACTCCCGCTCATCTGGGAGCGAGGACAGGTCCGCGTTCGGGAAAGAGGTGGCGCTCCCGGCCCAGGTTGCTCCGCACTCCGGGCAACTGACGCCAGGGAGTCGCCACTTGTGAGTGGCTTGGAGCTCTCCCGTATAGCGTGACGCCGTGGGCGATTGGAGCCAGTAGAACCTCGTCATCCTGTCATCTCCTCCCGCGGTAGTACGGCACGATGGGCCCGGTCAGGTCGAAGCGGAAAATCAATTCTCCCGCATGGCGATAGATTTGTGCCGGTGTCGCATCAGGGTTTTGTTCCTTGAACTGTCTCCAAGCCGCGTTCCACAGCCCGCCACTCCGTCCACCTCCATGGATGCGGAGGTGGATGTGCTCGGGGATGAGCATGGTGAATTGGTGGATGTCCTTCACGCCTTGCCCGAGGAACCACTCCCTGAGGTCCGAGGCTTGAGGAAGCAGATGGTGGCGGACCCAGCGGCCCGGAGGAAGAGAGGGAGTGGGAGGTTTGGGGTCGAAGTGGTGGTTGAAGCGGAAGGTGAGGACGGGCTGGGTGCCTCGCGGACCCAAGGGGCCCCACCAGCGGCGCGGGGTGGGTGAGGCACCCGGGATGTAGATGGGACCGCCTCCGCGGTAGGCCAGGAGCACCTCACGGGGAGCCACGTCGCGGCAGAGGAAGAAGCCGCACTCGTCCGAGTCCTCGCGGCACAGCAGGACGACAGTCCGCGCGTCCTCGCAGCCTTCTTCCCACGAGGACACCACCTGCGGTGTCTCGTCCACATCGCGGGTGGAGGGATTCGTGGTCGCGCACGCGGTCAGTAGCGTGCACAGCAGCGCCAGCCAGCGCTTCGACACGGCTCTCATGTTCTGCTCCTCCTGTTCTCGCCGGGTGACGGCGTGCACCTCCGCGCCACATTGGACAGCGCGAGAATCCTTCCGTCCACCCGCGCACGTGGACGAAACTGTGCCCATGCGCATCGAGCACGTGGCCATCTGGACGAAGGACATCGAGCGGCTCCGCTCTTTCTACGAGACGTACTTCCAGGCCAGCGCGGGGCCCCGGTACGTCAACGAACGCAAGCAGTTCACGTCGTACTTCCTGAGCTTCGCCTCGGGTGCGCGTCTGGAGATCATGGTGAAGCCCCAGCTCGTGCCCTCCAACGGCAACGCCGATGCCCCGCCCACCGGCTACGCGCACCTGGCCATCTCCCTGGGCTCTCGCGAGGCCGTGGACTCCATGGCCGAGCGCTTCCTCCGCGAGGGCCATCCCGTGGTGGATGGTCCGCGCCAGACGGGGGATGGGTACTACGAGTGCGTCGTGCTCGACCCCGATGGCAACCGCATCGAGATCACCGTCTGACCCGAGCTCCCTACGGCAGGTTCAGCGTCCGCACGAACTCGAGGTACTTGGGCGCAATCCCCTCGACGAGCTCCCGTCCACCTGCCTCGTAGGCTCGCGCGAACTCGTCCGCGGCCCGGTCCAGGTTGCCGAGCTCCAGCTCGCACTGGCCCAGCCTCATGTGCAGGAAGGGCACGCCCCTGCCTCCGGCGCTGCGCATCGCGCCATGCAGCGCGTGCCGGCTCTCGCTGAACAGCCCCAGGTGGAAGCACGCGTCCCCGATGGCCGTCAGCACCCGGACCGCCTCGTCGTGCAACTCCACGGGTCTCGGAATGAGCGCGAGCGCCTCGCGGAACTTCAGGAGCGCGGCCGGCAGATCCTTCTGTGCGGCCAACACATCTCCCACGGAGCACAGCCCGGCAATCCTCGCGCGGCGAGCGTCATCCATGGAGACATGGTTCTAGAACAGGTGCCGGGAGTCCAGATATCCACCCCCCCCTCATCCGCGCGCATCCTCGTCGTTTCTCGTTTCCTGAGGCAGCTCGCGCAGGGGCACGAGCCGGCGCAACAGCGGCCCGCCATGTTTGAGGCGCGCGATGCGCTGCGAGGGATAGATGCCCCGGTGTCCCGTGAACAGGTAGGCCAGGGTGCTCACGATGGCCACGTGGGGCAGCACGGCGCTCCCGAGCAGCTCCACGGCCATGATGGACAGCGCGAGCGGCGTGTTGGCGGCGGCGGCGAACATGGCGGCCAGTCCCACCGCCGCGCCCATGTCCAGGGGCAGTCCGAGCAGCCGCGCCAGCACGTTGCCCAGGGCCGCGCCGATGAAGAAGAGCGGCGTCACCTCGCCGCCGAGGAAGCCCGCGCTCAGCGTCAGCGCGGTGAAGAGCAGCTTGAGCGCGAACGCGGTCGAGGGCAACTCGGGGTCCGTGAAGGCGCGGAGGATGGTGGGCACGCCCAGACCCAGGTACATGTCCGTGCCCACCAGCCACCACAGCCCCACGAGCAGGAGCCCGCCCGCGGCCATGCGCAGCGGCAGGACGGGGACGTGGCGCTCCCAGCGCTTCTTCATCCAGTGCACCAGCTCCACGAAGGTGATGGCCACCAGCGCCACGGCCACGGCGAACACGAGCCACTTGCCGAGCAGCGGCACCGTCAGCGGCAGCGGCGCGGGCGCCGGGTAGGGCGTGTGCTCGATGCCCAGCCCCCGGGTGACGAGGTCTCCCACCACGGCCGCCACCAGCGAGGGCAGCAGCGCCTCGTAGCCCATGCGGCCGATGACCACCACCTCCAGGCCGAACACCGTGCCCGCGATGGGCGTGCCGAACACGGAGCCGAAGCCTCCGGCGATGCCCGCGGCGAGCAGCTCGCGGCGGGTGGCCGGCTCCACGCGGAAGCGGTGCGCCACCGCCTCGGCCAGGCTGCCCCCCATCTGCACGGCGGTGCCCTCGCGACCGACGCTCCCTCCGAAGAGGTGCGTGAGCACCGTCCCCACCAGCACCATGGGCGCCATGCGCAGCGGAATCCGTGCATCGCCCTCGTGCACGCTGTCGATGACCAGGTTGTTGCCGCCGCGGATGGGCTTGCCCCACCTGTCATAGATGAGCCCGAGCACCAGCCCCGCCAGTGGCAGCGTGAAGACGAGGACGGTGTGGTGCTCGCGCAGGTGCGTGGCCCGGCCCAGCAGGTACAGGAAGACGGCCGAGGCGATGCCCGAGACGACGCCGACGACGCCGCCGAGGAGGAGCCACTGGAGGAACGACCGGGCGCTGGATGGCGGACGCATGGCGGTTCAGGTGTCTACATCTCTTCGGCGGTACGTGGGGGAGAAGACTCCAGGTCGGACCCGGGTGCCATTGTGGCGGGGGCCCTCTTCCTCTTGACTGTGCGGACGCTGGCCTTGCGTCCCCGCGTCGGGGAGCGGCTCCGTGAGGTGGTCTCGATGAACCGTCATCTCGTGCTCGTCCCGGGCTTCGGCGGGTTCGATGCCCTCGGTACCCTGCGCTACTACGAAGGCGTCACCGGCGTGCTGGAGCAGACTCCGCTCGTCCTTCACTACTTCCCCAACCTGCCCACGGCCAGCGTGCGGACCCGGGCCGAGCAGTTGCTCGCCTTCCTCCACGAGCGCTGGCGCCGCAACGAGCTGCGCCCGGGGGATGAAATCCACCTCGTGGGGCACTCCACTGGCGGGCTCGACCTGCGGCAGCTCCTCGTGCGCTACCGGGAGCTGGAGCTGTCCCAGGACCGGGTCCGCGAGGGCTCGGCGCTGGAGGTGCTCCGGCACATCCGCTCGGTGCAATTCCTCTCCACGCCGCATCGCGGGTCGAACCTCGCCGCCCAGCTGAGCCATCCGCTCGTCCGCGCCCTGCTCATCCGTCCCCTCCTGCGCGTCTGCTACGAGACCGTGCGCGGGCTGCGCGAGCGCGGCACCTCGTGGAGCGGCCACCTGCTGCGCGGCGTCCTCTTGCGCGGCAAGCGCCTGGAGTCGGCCAACTGGATCGACGCCTTGCTCGATACGCTACAGGGCTGCCACTCCCAGGAGGGCGCCTACCCGAGCGCCCTGGCGCGCGCCTCGTACTTCGAGCTGCTGCGCTGGCTGCTCCACATGGCCAGCGACTCCTCGGCCCTCAGCGACCTCAACCCCACGCGTCTCGGTGACGCGCCTCCGAGCCCCGCGCACGAGGACCACCCCGAGAACGAGCGGCGCTTCCTCGACGAGCACGGCATCCGCTACGCCTCCATCGTCACCGTGGCCCGGCCCAAGACGGGGCGGCGGTTGGATCTCTTCAACCAGCTCTACTCGCTCACGGCCGACTCGCCCGTGCCCCGGTTGGGGCTGGCGCAGGCCGTGCAGAAGCTGATGGATCCCCGCTCCGCCCGCATGCTCACACCGGCCGACAACGACGGGCTCGTCAACACCGTCTCCCAGGTGTGGCCCGACGCCGCCTCCTCCTACCTCGTCGAGGCCGACCACGCCGACGTCATCGGCCACTTCCAGGCCGACACCGGCGAGGACACCCACGGCTCCTTCAAGCGGTACGACCTGCTCAACTCGTCCTCGGGCTTCGACGCGCCCGCCTTCGAGGCGCTGTGGATGCGCATCGCCGGCTTCGTGGAGGGCCGGGCCTACCACGAGGCGCTCGAGTCGCGCCGCCACACGTCCCGGGCCTCGATGCCCATCGACGCCCACCTCTGATGATCGGCCGCTCCGGGTCCGCCTGGGGAGGGGTCCTCTTCTCCGGGGCAGGGCGCCGTCCGTCACTGAACAGCCCTCGTCCCGGCGGGGGCTGGAGTGCGTTCACCATCCATCATCGGATTGCCCGGCGGAGCCCCCCGGGACTGGGGGTCCAGAGACCACGTTCCTAATTTTTTCGTGTGCCTGTCACGGGAGCGTGGATCATGCAGGGCCTGCAGGAGAGCCAGGGGCTGGGTGCCGAGCATTCGTTGGCGCCGCAGCGGCGGTTGGTGTTCGAGCATACGATCGAAGGGCTCTTCCGCATCTCGCTGCGCCATCGGTTGTCGGCGCTGGCCTGGCAGTCGTTGCGCGAAGCGGGGTTGGATCTCTCCCGGCCCCTGGCGCCCGCCTACCCGTACGAGACGTGGAAGCGCGCGTTGGAGATCTCCGTCGCCGACCTCTACCCCTTCCTGCCGCGCGAGGAGGCCTGGCGCCGGATGGGGCGGGACGTGGTGGACGGCATGATGCGCACCGTGATGGGCCGCGCCATGGTGGGCGTGTCCCGGCTCCTGGGGCCGCTGCGCTCGCTGCGGCGGCTCAACAGCACCCTGCGCAGCGCGGACAACTACGCCGAGTCGCGTCTCTTCGAACTGTCCCCCAACTGCTGCGAGGTGTGGATCAACGAAGTGATGGAGCAGCCTTCCTACTACCAGGGAGTGCTCGAGGCCTGCGTCACCCTGGCCGGCGGCCGTGACGTCAGCACCCGGGTGCTGTCACGGGATGGCCATGGCGCATTCCTTCACGTGGAGTGGAAGGATTGACTCGGAGGTAGACAGGAGGAGGGAGTCTTCCACTCCAGGAGTGAGGTGAAGTCTACCCACATGGGTATGGGGAGACTCGGCGAGCGGGGCGTCTCCCGGGTGAAGATGTTTTGAGGGCTGTGCGGCTCTCGCCGGGTTTCAGGCATACTCGGACGGTAGGGGGGGCGAGCGCCCTTCATCGAATGCCGAGTCTGTCCACCAAGGTCGAGGGAGCGCAGGGCGTCGGGGGGTTGGAGCCACCGAGGCGCAGGCGCGTGCGCGCGCGCAGGGTGGCCCGGTTGCTGGGCTCGCTGGACGTGTTCCTCTCCGAGCCGCTGCGCCGTGCCTCGGCGGAGGAGCGCGTGCGCTGCCGGATGCTGGTGGGCGCCAGCTGCCTGCTGCTGCTGGTGGATGTGCTCTTCCTGTTCTACGTGCCTTTTTCCGGCGCCCCCTGGGCGTTCGGTCTCATCGGCGTGGGGTGCTTCGGGGGCTTCGCGGGCGCGCTGTGGCTGCTGCGCCGGAGCACCTCCTCGAGGGGTCCAGCGGTGGTGCTGTGCACGCTGCTGACGGGGGGGATCGTGGCCTCGGGGTTCTTCGCGAAGGACGTCAGCGTGGGGCTGCACCCCGCGTGCATGCTGATTCCGGTGCTGTCCATCTACCTGCTGGGGACGTGGGACAGCCTGCCCTTCGTCGTGGTGGTGGGCGTGAGCGTGGGCCTGGCGCTGCCGCTGTGGCACGGGGCGCGGGGCAGCGAGTGGATGCGGTGTGTCTTCGCCGCCGTCTTCATGCTGGGCACGTGGGGGATGGGCTGGTTGATGCTCGCCTCGCGCGCCCAGATGAGCACGGAGCTGGAGCGGGCGCTGCGCACGTTGCGCGAGAGCGAAGGCAAGCTGACGAGCCTGCTGGAGAACACCGAGGACATCGTCTGCTCGCTGGATGCCGAGGGGCGGCTCATCGCGGCCAACCTGGCGCTGCGGGACATGTACCAGGAGATCATCGGCGAGGAGCCCATGGCCGGAGATCTGCTGTTCCCGGAGCGGGCCCCCGAGACGCTGCGCCGACGCTGGAAGGAGTGCACCGCGCAGGTGCTCGCCGGCAAGCGGGTGCGCTTCGAGGCGTCGCCCTCCCGGCTGAAGCGGGCGCGGGTGCTGGACATCTCCGTCAACCCCGTGCTGGATGGAGGGGGACAGGTGGTGGGGATGACGGTCTTCGGCCGGGACATCACGGCTCGCAAGGAGGCCGAGGCGCGGCTGGGGGAGATGCACCGCAGCCTGATGGACGTGTCACGTCAGGCGGGCATGGCGGAGATGGCCACGGGGGTGTTGCACAACGTGGGTAACGCGCTCAACAGCGTGAACGTGTCGGTCAACCTGCTGTTCGAGCGGCTGCGGCAGTCGCGGGTGGAGGGCGTGGGAAAGGTCGCGGAGCTGCTGGCCGAGCACGGCGCGGACCTGGGAGCCTTCCTCACGGCCGACGGACGGGGCAGGCAGTTGCCCGCGTACCTGCGGGTGCTGGGGACGCAGCTCAACGCGGAGAGGGCGGTGTTGCTGGAGGAGGTGCGGACGTTGCAGACGAGCGTGGAGCACATCAAGACCGTGGTGAGCATGCAGCAGGCGCACGCCCGCTTCTCCGGGGTGGTGGAGCGGCTGGAGGTGACGGAGCTGCTCGACGATGCCCTGCGCCTGCAGGCCGAGTCCTTCGAACAGCTGGGCATCCAGGTGCGGCGCGAGTACACCCCGGGTGCGCTGGTCCAGGTGGACCGGCACAAGCTGCTTCAAATCCTGCTCAACCTGCTGAGCAACGCGCGCCATGCGTTGCTGGAGAGCGGGCGGCCGGACAAGCACCTCGTCATCCGGGTGGAGCGTATGGTCGCCGAGCGGTTGCGTATCGCTGTAGCGGATAATGGAGTGGGCATCTCCCCGGAGGACGCACCCCGTCTGTTCACCCAAGGATTCACCACGAAGAAGGACGGACACGGGTTCGGCCTTCACATCAGCGCCCTGGCGGCGGCGGAGATGGACGCGTTCCTCTCCTGCACGAGCGACGGCCGTGGCCAGGGCGCCACCTTCACCATCGACCTGCCCATCGCGGGCGAGGAGAGCAGGGCATGAGTGCCCCCACCGCAACCAACCGCCGCATCCTGGTGGTGGACGACAACCAGGCCATCCACCAGGACTTCCGCAAGATTCTGTGCGCGCCACCGGCCAGCACCGCGCTGGACGCCATGGAGGCCGCGCTCTTCGGAGGCCCCGAGACGGCGCCCGCGGACGCGGGCTTCGAGGTGGACTCGGCCTACCAGGGCGAGGAGGGCATCGCCCGGGTGAAGGCCGCGGTGGCCGAGGGGCGGCCGTACGCCCTGGCCTTCGTGGACATCCGCATGCCTCCCGGCATCGACGGCGTGGAGACGGCGCGCCGCCTGTGGAAGGAGGACGAGGACCTGCAGATCGTCCTGTGCTCGGCCTATTCCGACTACTCGTGGGAGGAGATGACGCAGCGGCTGGGGCTCAGCCAGCGCCTGCTGATTCTGCGCAAGCCCTTCGACAACATCGAGGTGCGGCAGCTGGCGCACGCGCTCACGGAGAAGTGGGAGCTGCTGCGCCAGAGCCACCGGAGGTTGGAGGACCTCTCGCGCGAGGTGGAGGAGTGGACGCGCGAGCTGGCCATGGCCAACGAGCGGCTGCGCAAGGAGATGGAGGACCGGGCGAAGCTGGAGCTGCGGCTCGCGCAGTCCCAGCGGCTGGAGGCGCTCGGGCGGTTGAGCGGTGGACTGGCCCACGAAATCAACAACCCCCTGAGCGTCATCATGGCGAGCGTGGGCTTCATGCGCGCGGAGCTGGAGGACCAGGTGAAGGGGGGCCGGCAGGCGGACGCGCAGGAGCTGAGCGAGGTGTGCGCGGACGCGATGATCGGCGCCGAGCGCATCCTGCGCATCGTCAACGACTTCCGGCTCTTCTCGCGGTTGGACGGGCAGCCGCCGGGGCGGGTGGACCTGCGCGAGGTGTTGGACCATGCCCTGTCGGGAGCCAGCTACACGCTGGGGCCCAAGGCGCAGGTGGTGCGTGACTTCCAGGACGTGCCGGCGGTGTGGGGCAGCGAGCAGGGCCTGGAGCAGGTCTTCCTCGGGCTGCTGAACAACGCGGGGTATGCCATCCAGGGCAGCCCGGAGCCGCGGGTGACGATCGTCGCGCGCCAGCGGGAGGACGGGTGGGTGGTGGTGGAGGTGAAGGACAACGGGACGGGCATCCCCCCGGAGCACCTGGGCCGCATCTTCGACCCCTTCTTCACCACCAAGCCGCCGGGCACGGGCACGGGCCTGGGCCTGTCCATCTGCTACGGCATCGTCTCGGGGCTCGGCGGCAGCATCGAGGTGGAGAGCACGCCGGGCAAGGGCTCCACCTTCCGGGTGAAGCTGCCGCGCGGGCCGGAGGCGATGGTGTCGGCCGCGGGCCCCGCGGAGCCGCAGTAATCTCTTCGCGCGGCTCGGCTGGCGTCCCGCGAGGGTGGAGATGACGCGCGAGGTGGAGGACTCCGAGGCGGAGTGACTCCGCCCGGCGGAGCCTGCCCGGAAGTGGACGCTCCCTGGCCCCGGGGTGGTGGGCGGGAGACACGCTGCCCTGGAGTCGGAGAAGGGTGTCGGTGCCCGCTCCGTACCCTCCCGTTCCCCGGCCCCCTGGGCCCGGAGTGACGCGGAGGAGTTCCTTGTCCCAGCCCCTGCACCGCCGGACCGTCCTGAAGTGTATCGTCGCCGTGGCGGCGGGTACCGCCCTGGGTTGTCCCGAGAAGGAGCCGCCCGTGGATGATGGGCGCGCGTACTTCCCCCAGTCCGTGGCCTCGGGAGACCCGCGCGCCGGCAGTGTGGTGCTGTGGACGCGCGCGGTGGACTCCGGGCGTCCGGACGCGGACGTCGCGCTCACCCTCGAGGTCGCCACGGACGAGGGTTTCAGGAACCGCGTGCTGGAGCTGGACGGGCTGCGCGCCACCGCGGCGCACGGCCATGCCCTCAAGGTGAAGGTGACGAACCTCCAGCCCCGGACGCACTACTACTACCGCTTCATCCTCGAGAAGGAGGACCAGCGGCTGGGCTCGCCCGTGGGCCGCACGCGCACCGCTCCGGCTCCGGACGCGGGTGTGCCCGTGCGCTTCGCGGTGGCCAACTGCCAGGACTTCCGGGGGCGCTACTACAACTCCTGGCAGCGCCTGCTACAGCTCGACGAGGACCTCGATTTCATCCTGTTCGTCGGGGACTACATCTACGAGGCCGACTCCTCGCTCGTTCCCTCGCCGGACTCCTCGCGCGACGTGAGCTTCTCCGACCCGGGCTCCGCCATGCCCCGGAGCGTGGGCGGAGGCACGGAGCTCGTCGCCAACGCCGTCTCCAACTACCGCGACCTCTACCGCACCTACCGCTCGGACCCCTTCCTCCAGCAGGTGCACGCGCGCTACCCGTTCATCGTCACCTGGGACGACCACGAGTTCTCCGACGACTGCTGGGACGCGCACGCCACGTACACCCACGGGCGCGCCGACGAGTTCCAGCCCGACCGGCGGCGCAACGCGGAGCTCGCCTTCTTCGAGTACATGCCCATCGACAACACCGACGCGCCCCCGGGAGCCATCGACCTGGACGGCGTGCCCCGCTACCCGGACACGCGCATCTGGCGCGACTTCACCTTCGGGAGCCACCTGCGGCTGCTCGTCACCGACTACCGCACCCACCGGCCGGACCACCTCATCCCCGAGGACGCCTACCCGGGCACGGTGGTCATGGACGCGGCGGTGCTGGCCTCGCTGGGCCTCACGGCGGCCTTCGCCACGGACGCCTTCGCGTATGTGAACATCGACACCTTCCCGGAGCGGAAGGCCGTGTTGCAGGGCGCGTACGTGCAGCTCGCGGTGGCGGCGGGGCTGACGCAGGCGGATGCGGCGGCGCGGGCCGCGGCGGCCGTGCGGGGCAACCTCGCGCTGGCCTACGTCAACCCGGTGCTGACGGCGGCGGCCCGGCCCGGCGCGGGCCCCATCGACCCGGCGGGCCAGCCGCGCGGCCTGGCCTTCGTGCACCTGGGGAAGACGGAGCTGTTCACCCGCGTGGGCTCTCGCTACGTGGTCATCAAGGACACCTTCGACGTGTACGCGGCCTGGCGCCAGTCCACCTCCGATGCGCAGGACGCGCTCGGCGAGGCCCAGGAGGCATGGCTGCTGGAGTCGGCGGAGAGCGCCCAGACGTGGAAGGTGGTGGCGAGCTCCGTGTCCGTCACGTCGATGGTGTGGGACCTGCGCGCCAAGGCGGACGTGGAGCCTGCCTCGGTGCGCAACCGCTACTACTACAGCGTGGACCAGTGGGACGGCTTCCCCGACAAGCGGCGCGAGCTGCTGAGCGCGCTGCGCGACCGTGCCGGAGGCCGCGTCCTCTTCGTCGCGGGGGACATCCATGCCTCCTTCGCGTCGGTGGAGCACGGGGTGCCCGCCCTCACCGCGCCCGCCATCTCCTCGACCGCCGTGCAGGAGGAGGCCGGTGCGGAGGTGGAGGCCGCGGGCTTCCCTCCCGGCTCGGCCGTCTACCGCTACGTCGTCACCGAGCAGGAGACCACCTTCCGCGAGGGCAACCCGGGCATCGCCTTCGTGGACACCGACGCCCACGGCTTCACGGTGGTGGAGGTGGGGGCCCAGGAGGCGCGGGCCTCGTATCACCTCATCCCCAGCGGGGAGATCCGCGTGGACTACTCGGGCCGGCCCGAGGAGCTCGCGGCGCGCTTCTTCCGCCGCGACTTCCTCGTCCAGCCCGGCGCCATCTCCGTGGCGTGAACCGCGCTCAGGCCACGGCCAGGGCCGGGGTCCGCTCCGCCGGCACCGGCTCCGGCTGCTGCGCCGTCGCCTTCACCGCCTTCGTCACCACGTAGATGTAGAGGCAGTCGAACAGGAAGATGGAGAGGCACAGGAAGGTGAGGAAGTTCAGCCCGCCGAGCCAGTCCTGCGTCAGGCCAATCACGTAGTGGCACTCGATGGAGGTGCCCAGCGTGCCCAGCATCTTGAACCACGCCCCGGGCACCGACAGCCCGCGCCCGCCCTGATGCCGGCGCGAGAAGGCGAAGAAGATGAACGTCACGCTCATGACGAGGTTGATCATGAACGCGCCCATCAGCCCCAGCATGTCGTGGTACTGCACGTAGAAGGCATACAGGCCGAAGCCCGACAGCGCCGTGGTCCCGACGATGATGGGGTAGAGGTTGCGTTGAATCTCCGGAATCGTCTGCAGCTCCCGGCCGTAGCGGAACAGCTGGTAGACGATGACCAGGTCCACGAAGAACCACACCCGGTCGAAGAAGTGCCACAGCGGCACCGGATTGGGGATGACCCACGAGGCCAGGAACTCCCAGGCCAGGTTCATGCAGATGGCCACCATGGGCAGGCCGTAGGCCTTGTCCTTGAAGGACTGGCGGATCATGAAGAAGTAGGCCACCACCCAGAAGACGCAGCCGATCTCCCCGATGATGTTGAACCAGGCGAGCGGATCGAACGGCCCGCCGCGAACGTGCTCGGCACTGAAAGTAGGATGCATGATCAGGCGACCTTCTTGTTGGAGTCGTTTCCGGTGGGCGCGCCCTGCTCGGCCCGGCGCTGCGCGTTCCGGGCGCGCACGCCCGGCTTGACCTTCCAGCTGTCCTGCAGGTGCTCCGGGATGTAGAAGGGCGTGCGCTGGCCTCCGCGCTCCACCAGCAGCATCCCCTCGACGATGTCCTTGCTGACGAAGCGCAGCAGCCTCGCCGCCACGAAGGTGTTGTCACCCACCCAATCCGTCAGGTCCGCGATGTGCTTGATGGCGTGGGGGATGATGGCCGTCCAGTCCGGCCTGGGCACCTGCAGCATGTCCGCCACGTTCAGGCCCTGCCATTGGTCCTGGTCCAGGAAGAAGTGCACCATGCTCGCCGGCAGCCCATCCAGGATGTCCGGCGTGAGCTTCTTCATGCCCTCGAGCAGCGCGGCCGTCATCGCCACGCCCTCGGGCGAGAACTCCACCTGCCGCTGGCGGATGAGGAAGGTGAGCTGGCGCGCCTCCTCCACGTTGGCCGGCAGCAGCCGCTCGTCCAGGCCGATGATGCGCCCCACCCCCACCCACGCGTACAGCCAGGCCTCCTGCTGCTCCGGGGTGAGCTCGATGTGGAGCGCCTTCATGCCCTCGAGCACCACGTAGGAGAACGTCATCAGCGTGCCCGCCAGGTCCTCCTGGTTGATGGGCTCGCCCAACTCCTCCGCGTCCCAGGGGTTCGCCGCGTCGTGGCGGATCATGTAGCGGATGGCCGCGTGCATCAGCCGCACCTTCTGCGTGGTGCACACGCCCCGGCCGTCGGGCTCCAGGCCGCCCTCGGTCATCACGTCCACCACCATCTGGGCCGTCTCGAAGACGCGCCGCACGGGGCGCTTCTGGAGGAAGCCGGTGCGGTAGAGCACCTGCACGCCCTTGCGCGCCGCGTAGGCCGCCGGCAGCGAGTAGAAGCCGAGGATCATCATCACCTCGGGTCCGAACAGGTCGAAGAGCTCCTGGCCCGCGCGCAGCCTCTCGGGGTCCAACCGCGGCACCGACGCCTTCGTCTGGGCGAGGTACTCCACCACGTAGGGCGGCAGCCGGGCGGAGGGCAGGTCGTCGTTCTCGACCAGGGTCCGCATCAGGTGGTTGACCGCGTCCACCTTGCCCTCGGTGAACAACCGTTCGATGACGGAATCGGCGAGTGGATCCGCCTTCGTCCGCATCTCGTTCATGAACTCGTGGGTCCAGAGGTTCGGTGGCATGACATTCGACTCCTCGCGGGATGTTTGGAAAGACACCCCCCTCCCGCGAAAGGGCATTGTAGTGAGCCCCTCCCCACACGCTGTGAAGCGATTCACAGGGCGGACGATTCGGGGACCGTCTCAGGTCGGGTGTGCGAAGGACGTTCCCATGAGTCCAGTGCCCGCAGCGAGCCCGTGGCTCCCAGCCGCTCGAAGACCTGGCGGGCCTGGGCCGCGTGCGAGGCGCGGAGGGCGGGCTCGGTGACGCACCGGGCCAGCTCGGCGTGGGCGAGGCCCTCGTCGGTGGGCATGCGCCAGGTGCGCGCGTGGTCGATGGCACGTTGCCACAGGGTATGGGCCCGGTCTGACCTGCCCTCCAGCCAGGCCCTCGTCCCCTCGAGGCGGGCGGCGCGGCTGAGGGCGACGGGGTAGAGCCTGCTCGCCTTGCGCAGCACCTGGAGGGACTCGATGGCCAGGGCCCTCGGCTCGGTGGCCAGGGCCTCCCCGGCGGTGCGCGCCTCCTCCCAGAGCTCCAGGCACGCCTGCACCAGTGCGCTCAGGGAGGTGAGGTCGGACCACACCACCAGGGGGCGCTTGCGCAGCATGCGCAGGGCCTCGCGCGCGTGGGCCAGGACGCGGCCGTGCTCGCCCGTGCGCTGGGAGACGAGCGCCGCGTTGCAGTGGTAGCGCAGCACGGTGAGCGGGTCCGCCCGGGGCACCAGCGCCTCCGCCTCGCGCAGCCGCTCCACCGCCTCGTCCAGCCGGTCGAGCTGCAGCAGCGTGGGCGCCATCTCCGTGAGGGCCCACATGGCGTTGACGACGTTGGAGGCCTCCTGGGCCACCCGCAGCATGGACTCGCGCACGTACTGGGCGGCACCCGGCTCACGCGCCATCTCCAGCCCCATGCCCAGCACCTCCAGGCCGGTGCACACGGTGAGCCGGTCATTGATGATGCGGGCCTCGCCGATGCCCTGCTCCACCTGCGCCATGCCCTCGTCCCAGCGGCCGAACGTCAGGTGGTAGGAGCCCTGGACGACGTCGGTGATGGGGGAGCGCGCGGAGGTGGCGCGGCGGAAGTAGCGGTGGGACAGCCCATGCATGCGGCCCAGGCCCGCCGTGTAACCCATGGCGTTGTAGGCGAGCGCGGCGGGGGAGAAGTCGCGCGTCGCCTCCGCGAGGTTGATGGCGGACAGGCAGGAGGTGAAGTACTCCAGCAGCCGGTCCGCGTAGAAGGCCTGCTCGGTGAGGATGCTGAAGATGCTGGCGGTGAGCTTGAGCCGCTCCCGCTCCGTGGCCGCGCGCGGTGCCGGCAGCCAGCGCCCCAGGGCCATGCGCGTCAGGTGCCGTAGCAACTCCCATGACAGCCGGCCGCCCCAGCCCACCAGGGAGGTGGGCCGCGTCTTCCTCAGCAGTTGCAGGGCGCTGTCGCAATGGCTCCTGCTGCGCTCCGTCTCGCCCAGGGAGTGGTACGCGCTGCCCAGCCGCGCACGCCAGCGGGCATGGCGCAGCTCGTCCACCGGCACGGAGCCGCTGGTGGTCAGCTCCAGGGCCTGGGTGAGGAAGGCGATGGTCTCGTGGTGGGCCCCGCGCGAGGAGGCGGTCTCCGAGGCTCGCTCCAGCAGCTCCAGTGCCCGCTGGTGCTCCTCCGCCATCCGCCAGTGGTGCGCCAGCAGGGGCAGCAGCTCCTCGCCGCGCTCCTCCAGCTCGCGCTCGTGCAGCAGCGCCACCGCCCGGTGCAGCTCCCTGCGCTGGGAGAAGGCCATGAGCTGGTAGGCCGCCTCCTGGATGAGCACGTGCTTGAAGGCATACACCGGGCCCACCGGCGAGTCCTCCGGCCGCATCAATCCCAGCCGCTCCAACTCGGCGAGCTGCTCCGGCAGCGTGGCGCGGTCCTTCTCCACGGGGTGCACGGCGCGCAGCAGCTCGACGGGGAAGGTGCGGCCGAGCACGCTGGCCACCTTCAGGGTGAGCTGCTGCTGGGGCGTGAGCCGGTCGATGCGGCTGGTGAGCAGGCCCTGGATGGTGCCGGGCATCTCCAGCGCCATGCGCTCCACGGAGCGCTCCACCAGCCGGCACTCGCCGCGCTCGATGACGAGGTAGCCCGCGTCACGCAGGGCGCACGCCAGCTCCTCGCTGAAGAAGGGGTGGCCCTCGGCCCGGTCCCGGATGAGGGAGGCCACCTGGGCGGGCAGCTGGCGCACCCCCAGCCGCTGGCGTACCAGCGTCAGCACGTCCTCGTGCGGCATCCGCTCCAGGAGCAGGTGCAGGGTGCCGGGAGCCTCGCGCAGCTGGCGGTACTCGGCGGTGGCCGCCTCTCCCGGAGGGCGCGTGGAGAGCACCAGCAGCAGCCGCTTCACCCGCCGCTGCACGGCCACCGCCAGCTCCCACGAGGAGGAGTCCATCCAGTGCGCGTCGTCCAGCACCACCAGGCGCGGGCGCTCCCGGACACACCTGTCGAGCAGCTGCACCAGCAGCTCGCGCGTGTTGGCGCCACGCAGCGAGGCGGTCATGTGCCGCACCACCTCGTTCTCCGGCACCTCCACCGGCAGCACGCCGTTGAGCAGGGGGGCCCAGGCCTCCTGCTCGGGCCGGGCGCGCAGCAGCTCCATCAGCCGCCCGGTGCGGGTGGCCTCGTCCGGCAGCGTGTCCAGCCCCAGCAGGCGCGAGAGGACGGGGCGCCACGCGTGGTAGGCCGACGAGCGCTCCACCGCGGTACCCGCACCCAGCACGCAGGAGACCCCCGAGGCGTGGGCCCGCTCCAGCAGCTCGCTCACCAGCACGGACTTGCCGAGGCCCGCCTCGCCCTCGAGCAGCACGCTGCCGCCCACGCCCCGCTCCGCCAGGGCCCGCACCACCGAGACCAGCTGGGAGCGCTCCTCCTGGCGGCCCACCACCCGCGTCTCCCGGGTGGACATCCCCGGACCCTCGGCGCCCTGTCCCGGGCGGAACACCGGCACCGGCTGGGTAATCCCTTTCACCCTCAGGGGCTCGAGCGTCTCGAAGCGCAACCGCGCCGAGGCCAGGCGCAGCGTGGTGGCGTCACAGAGGATGTCGTCCACCGCCGCCTGCATCAGCCGCGCGGCGAGGTTCACCGTGTGGCCCACCATCACGTACTCGCGCCGCGTGGCCCCGCCCGTGGTGCCGCAGAAGACGCGCCCGGTGGCCAGCCCCAGCCGGTAGGACACGCCCTGGGCCCGCAGCGCCGTGCGCAGCTCCAGCGCCGTCTGCACCGCCCGCGCCGCGTCGTCCTCGTGCGACAGCGGCGGCAGCCCGAAGGCCGCCACCATCACCACGCCCTTGTCGTCCACCACCACCTGGTTGGCGCTTCCCTCGTAGCGGAAGAGGACGGATTGAATCGTGCGCAGCGCGCGTTGCAGCGCCTCGGGCCGCTTGCCGGCGGCGAAGTCCGAGTCGCCCAGGTTGATGAACAGCACCGTGGCGGTGCGGAACTCGGACAGCCACTGGCCGTGTCCGGCCTCCAGCCGGCGCGCCACCACCAGCGGCAGGTACGAGCGCAGCGCGGGCTCCAGCTCTGGCACCGGCTCGGGAGGGCGCACCTGCGGCAGTGGCACCGGCTTCACCTCCAGCAGCCTCCAGCCCGCCGCGCCCCGGGGCGTGCCCTGGGCCTCCCCCAGCAGCCGCCAGGCCTCGGGGCCGAGGAGGATTTCCCCCGGCTGCGCCGCGTTCTCCGCCCGCGCCATCTCCAGCAGCGGCTCGCCCGAGACGAGGAAGTCCCAGCGTCCCTTCTCACCTCCCACGTCGGAGAGCTGCACCGGCCCGGCGCCGATGCCTACCTTCAACCGCAGCCGCACCCCGTCCACCGGCTCCTGCCCCGCGATGAGGGCCTGGGCCGCCTGCGCGCACCGGGCCGCCAGCCGCACCGCGCGTGGCAGCTCCTCGGGGGACTCCGCCGGCCACAGCACCACCACCGCGTCTCCCGCGAAGCGCAGCACGTCCCCACCGTGCGCGGTGAGCGTGTCGATGAGCCGCGAGAAGAACGCGTCGAGGATGCCGCGCAGGCGCTCGGCGCCGGAGGGGCCCGCGCCATTCATCGCCTCGGCCAGCGCGGTGAAGCCCGTCAGGTCGGCGAAGAGCACCGCGCCCTGCTGCTCGAGGCGCGCTCCCTCGTGCGGACGCGACGCATCCACCAGGAGCGCCCGTAGCAGCGCGCCGGGCAGGAAAGCCGCCAGTGCGTGCAGCCTCGAAGGGAAATTCATGCCGGGCTTGAGCTCCGCCGTGTGGAGGGAAGACCCCGGCGGAGAGCCCATTCGTAGCAGATGACCGGCGCTCCAGCTACCTTCCTGGCCGGGCCGGAGAGCGGGCGGGCAGGCGAGCGCGTCCCATTTCGCGCCCAGTGCGGATGCCGTCCAGAATCACCCCCAGCATGCTGGGGAAGAGCTGCTCGGCGCTCAGCTCCAGCTCCGCCAGGACGTCCGGCCGCAAGAGCTGATCCACCAGGGTGATGACCATGCGGAGCACCAGCCGGGGCTCCACGTCCGAGCGCACGGCCCCGGCCTTCACCCCGGCGGTGAGGAACGCGCCGAAGCGGGCCTGCACCGAGGCGCGCCGCAGCTCCAGCATCCGCTGCCACAGCGCGGGCGCGTCGCGTTGCAAGTCCCTGAGCACCAGGGCCGAGCTCGCGTACCGGCCCGCCAACGTCCGCGCGAAGCTCTCCAGGCGCTCGCCGAAGTCCAGCCGCTCGTCGCCGAGGAGGGCCTCCAGCTTCTCGCCGAACCGGGCCATGCTGGCCTCGAGGGCCGCCGCGCCCAGCTCCTCCTTGCTGGAGAAGTGGCGGTAGAGCGTCTTCTTGCTCATCCGCAGCTCGGTGGCGATGTCGTCCATCGTCACCCGCGAGTAGCCGTGGGCCAGGAAGGTCTGCTCCGCCTTCTCCAGGATGCGCGCGCGCGTCTCGTCCGCCTCCGTCACGCGAGCCCTCCCTGGCGGGGGCCCTGGTACACCAGCTCCACGCCGCGTCCGGGGCCGATGGTGACGTTGCGGCGCACGGGGCGCTCCGGCTTGTCGTTCGCCAGCGAGAAGCGGTGCGCGGCCAGCAGCGTGCCCAGGACGACCCGCATCTCGTACTGGGCGAAGGCCGCGCCGATGCAGCGCCGGGCCCCGCCACCGAAGGGCAGGTACTCGAAGGGCGTGAACTTGCGCTCGAGGAAGCGCTCGGGGCGGAAGCGGTCCGGCTCGGGGTAGAGCTTCGGGTCCACGTGCGCCAGGCAGATGGCGGCCATGAGGCCGGTGCCGGCCGGCAGCTCGCGCCCGCGCAGGGTGAAGGGGACCCGCGTGCGCCGGCCGACCACCGCCACGACGGGGTGCAGGCGCAGCGACTCGTCACACACCGCGCCGAGGTAGGGCAGCTTCATGAGCGCCTCCGGCTCGGGCCTCGCGCCCAGCGGAGCCAGCTCCGCCACCAGCCGCTCGAGCGTCTCGGGGTTGCGGTGCAGGTGGTAGAGGGCCCAGGCCATGCCGATGGCCGTGGTCTCGTGGCCGGCGATGAGCAGGGTGCGCAGCTCGTCCTTGAGCTCCTCGTCCTTCATGGGCTGGCCGTCCTCGTCCCGCGCGGCGAGCATCATGCTGAGGATGTCGATGTGGCCCTCCTCGTGACCGCGCCGGGTGGCGAGCTCCTCCGTCAGCAGCTGGTCCAGCACCGCCACGTGGCGCTGGAAGCGCGCCCAGGGGCCCATGCCCCCGAAGGAGCGCCGCAGGGGCCTGGCCGCCATGAGCAGCGGGGTGTAGGACTCCATGTAGCTCGCGAACACCTCGCGGTAGCGCCGCACCCGCTCCGGCTCGTCGATGCCGAAGACGGCGTGGATGATGACCTCCAGGGAGATGGCCTGGGTGATGTCCTGCGCGCGGAAGGCGCCGCCGGGCCGCAGCGAGCCCGTGGCCTCCAGGGCCAGGTCCCTCATCATCTGCCCGTAGGCGCGCATGCGCTCGCCGTGGAAGGGAGGCATGAGCAGCTTGCGCTCGCGCTTGTGGCGCTGCCCGCCCAGCAGCAGCATCGAGTTGTCCCCCACCGCGGGCGCCAGGATGAGGTTGCCCAGCGGCTCGAAGAGGGCCGGGTCCGCGCTGAAGATTTCACGGATGCCCTCCGGGTCTCCCGTGACGACCACATTGCCCACCGGCAGCGGCGCGGTGAACGGGTCTCCATAGCGCGTGCTGCAATCGCGCATGAAGCCGGTGGCGTCGCGCATGAAACGGAACGTCTGCAGCGGGGTGAAGCCGAGGGGCCCGGGTGGCAGCAACGGTTGGGTGGACATGGCTCGTCCTCCTTCGGATGGTGCGGTGGAAACTGAGGAAACCATAAACGTTTCCGTGGTTTCCCGCAACGTCGTTCGTGTGAAGCGCTTCACGGGCCGTGAATGAAGTGGCTCATGGCGCTCTCTCCGGGAAACGGCGGACAATGAGGGCACCAGGGGTAGGGGTGAGTATCACCGCTGGGGGGGTTGTCCTCGTGCCGATATCGTGGAGGTGGCTGCTCTCGGTGGCGCTGTTCGCCTCGGGCCCGGCGTACGCGGTGCAGCGCTTCGCGCTGGTGATTGGCGCCAACACGGGCTGGGCGCGGGAGCAGCCGCTGCGCCACGCGGTGGAGGACGCGCGCAAGCTGGCGGAGACGCTGGAGCAGCTGGGGGAGTTCTCCCGCGAGGACATCACCGTGCTGAGCGAGCCCACCACCGACAAGGTGCTCTGGGCGTTCGACCAGCTGGCGGCACGCGCGGCGGGCTCCCGGGAGGAGAGCCTCTTCCTCTTCTATTACTCGGGGCACGCGGACGACACGTATCTGCACCTGCGAGGCCCGCCGCTGCGCCTGGACGCGCTCCACCGCCGCATCCAGGCCCTCTCACCAGCGCTGAAGATCGGCATCCTCGATGCCTGCCAGAGCGGCTCCATCCTCCCCAAGGGGGGCCGGCCCACGCGCTCCTTCCAGCTCCAGGTGCGCGACGAGCTGGCGCTGCGAGGGCTCGTCTTCCTCACCTCCTCGGGGGCGGATGAGCTGTCACAGGAGGCGCGGGCCCTCGCGGGCTCCATCTTCTCCACCCACCTGGTGAGCGGCCTGCGGGGCGCCGCCGATGCGGACAGGGACGGGCAGGTGAGCCTGACGGAGGCCTACCGGCACGCCTACGAGCACACGTTGATGGACACGGCCTCCAGTCCGCTCGGTGTCCAGCGGCCGCGGGTGCGCATCGACCTGAAGGGCCAGGGCGAGCTCGTCCTCACGCGCCTGTCGAGGGCTGGCGCGATCGTGGTGTTCCCCCCGGGCACCAGGGAGTGCGTCGTCACGGATGGCGCGGAGCAGCGGCTGCTCGCGGAGGTTCCCGCCTCGTCCCAGCGGGAGCGGCGGTTGGGCGTGGGGGCCGGGGACTACGTCCTCAAGTGCAACGCGGGCGGGTGGTACGAGGTGGCCCCGTTCAAGCTGGCGCCCGGGGACGTGCTGCGCGTCTCCTCGCTGTCCTTCCGCGAGGTGCCCTTCTCCCAGATGGTGGTGACGAAGGGGACGGGGGATGACGCCCAGCGTGGCTCGCTCAAGCGGCAGGGATTCCGGACGCTCGCGGAGGGACGCGCCGAGGAGGCCCTCCAGCTCTTCGAGCAGGCGCTGGGCGAGGACCGGCGCGACCAGGAGGCCTTCCTGGGCAAGGCGCGCGCCCTGCTGGCGATGGCGGAGCGGGAAGAGGCACGTGGACGGTCCCAGGTGGCGAAGCGCCTGCGCGCGGCGGCGGTGATGGCGTACCCGCGCATCGAGGAGGAGTTGATGGCCGCGGCGGGAGGAGAGTGACATGGTGTGGTGGAGACGGAACACGGCGGTGGCGCACGCGCCGGAGTCGGCCCGGGCGGAGCCTCTTCGCGTGGAGGAGCTGTATCGCCGCTTCGGCCCCGCGGTGCGCCGGCGGGCGCTGTCGCTCGTGCACGATGAAGAGGAGGCCCTGGACATTACCCAGGACACCTTCCTCGCCTTCGTGAAGGACCCGGCCCTGCTGCGCGGTGAGGCCTCGGCGTTCACGGTGCTGTACCAGATCGCGACCTTCAAGTCGGTGGACCGGGTGCGGAGGCGCGCACGCTGGTCGGGACGGCTGGGCGGGCTGGTGGTGAACGAAGAGGGCGAGCCGGTGGAGCGCGAGCCCGAGGCGAGCGGTGGAGGGCTGGAGCAGGTGGAGGCCGCGCAGGACCTGGCGCTGCTCACGCACGGAGAGGAGCCGCGGACGCTCACCGCGGCGCTCCTCTACTTCGTGGAGGGGTACAACATGGAGGAGGTGGGGCAGGTGCTCGGGCTGACACGCAAGACGGTGGGCCGGTTGCTGGAGGACTTCGCCACCCGGGCGCGCAAGCGCAGCGCCCGCTTCGAGGATGGGAGGGCGGCATGAGCCAGGGAGCGCGGCGCGTCCAGGACGCGGTGTTGGAGATGTACCTGGCCTCGGCGCTGGAGCCGGAGGCGAGGGCCCGGGTGGAGGAGGAGCTGGCCAGCTCGGAGGCGGATCGGGAGCGGCTCGCGGAGCTGCGAGCGGACTCGGCGGCCTTCCTGTTGCGGCAGCCGCCCGCGGCGTTCGCGGCCCGCGTGGAGCCCGAGCCTCGGAAGGAGCGGCGGAGGAGGTGGGGGGTGTTGCTCGGAGCGGCGCTGGCGACGTCCGCCGTGGCCGTGTTCGGTGGTGTGCTGCTGAGGCCCGTCGTGGAGACCCCCGAGCCCGAGTACACGGCCAAGGGGAGCCTGGTGCTGGGCGTGTACCGGAATCAGGCGGGGAGGGGCGTGCCCGTGGGCCCCGGCGAGACGCTCGGCGAGGGGGAGTCGATCCAATTCGAGGTGAAGGCTGGGGCGAGCGGATACGTGGCGGTGCTGAGCCGGGACGGAGCGGGGCGGGTGACGGTGTACTACCCGTACGGCGGGGACGCGGCGGTGGCGTATACGCCGGGCCAGACCCTGCTGCCCGGGGCCATCGAGCTGGATGGGACGCCGGGTACCGAGGCGCTGTACGCCCTCTTCTCGCCGGAGCCCTTCGCGCTGGGGGCCGCGGTGAAGGCCCTCGAGTCCGGGGCACCGCTGGAGCCCGCGCTGCCGGGCTCGGTGCGGGTGGCGCGCGCCCTGCTCACGAAGCGGCCATGACGCACGGGGGCACATGAGGATGCTTCGGTGGGTGATGAGGGTGCTGGCGCCCTGCCTGGGGTTGCTGCTGATGCTGGCCGGAGGTCCGGGCCTGGCGGGCCCGCGTCACGAGCGGGCGGAGGAGGCGGGACCGCCCACGGTGACGGTGGAGGTGACGCGCCAGCAACCGCCGCTGCTGCGGCTGGAGGGGCAGCCCGTGTCGGTGGGCATCCTGCTGGTGCACGCCGATGACGCGCTGCTGGAGGAGACCCGATCCGACCTGTGGAACATGAGCGGCATGGTGGTGAAGGCGGTGCGGGACTACTTCAAGGCCGAGGGCGGGCAGGTGCAGGTGGTGGACTACACCGACCTGGGCTTCCAGATGTGGAACACGCCGAGGACGAAGGCGGGGTTGGCGAGGGATCCCAGGCGCCTGACACTCGACCCCTGGCCCGGGGTGCCGTTGGGCGTGAAGACGTCGCTGGTGACGGTGGTGAAGGTGGATGGATGGAGCGTGGGTCCGACGAACGGCGAGGGGACGGGCGAGACGGCGGGCATCGCCCTGCTCATGTCCACGTGGACGCGCGAGGGGCAGCCGGTGAGCACCGAGTACATCCGGGCAACGGGGAGCACGGGAGGAACGGTGGCGCTGCGCTCGAAGGCGGCGGCGGTGGAGCTCTACGAGGCGCTGCGGAAGCCGCACCGGAGCCCGTTGCCGGGGGAGTGGTCGGAGATGTTCTGGACGGTGCTGCGCGAGGCGGTGGGGCTGCACTACTTCCGGCTGCTGCCGGCCGGGCTCCCCGAGCGGCTGGAGCTGGTGGGGACGGAGGGAGAGGCGGGTGTGAGGGCCTTCCGGGAAGGAAGGTACGAGGACGCGCTGGCGGAGTGGCGGCGGAAGTACGAGGCGGATGGGAAGGCGCACGGGGCGCTGTACGACGCCGCGCTGGTGCACGTGATGCGAGGGGAGGACGGGGAGGCGCTGCGGCTGTTCGCGAGGGCGTGGCAGGTGGAGGACAGGCCGCTGTACCGGGCGGCGTGGGAGCGGGTGTTGAGGCGGGTGGCGAGGACGCAGGTGGTGGGCGCGCCGGGCCGGGCCGAGGCCATCATGACCCGAGGGGTCCCTGGGAACACGGAGCCCCGGCGGTGTTTCTTCGTCGAGCGCGGGCCGAGCGGGGATCCCCGGTGGTCGCGAGGGCTGGCGGTGGATCTCGAAGAGGAACTGCTCGCGCAGTACCACCCGGAGCACTGCGGCCAGTCCGGAGCGCGCTGCACCATCGACTTCTACCTGGTGCGGTTCTTCAACGGCATCTGGTCCGAGCGGATGCAGCCGGGGTTGAACGACCTCGACGAGACGAGCAACCACGACGGCACCCGGCGGCGGCGGTGGAGCCTCTTCTACGACCACGAGCACCGGTACCGCTATTGCGTGGACTGAGGACGGGGCTGGCCGTGTGCCTCAGCCGGCGAAGGGGGAGAAGTTCACCATCACCTGGCGCTCGGGGGTGAAGGTGCGGCGCGCGAAGTCCTGCATGGCCCCGCGAGGCAGGCGCGTGGAAGGGTTCAGCAGCAGCGCGGGATCCAGGGGTCCCGAGCGGGGTTGAGCCACCTCGCGCGCCAGCTCGGTGCCGCGCTTCAGGTCGTCCTCCTCCTCCTGCGCGCGCTCCTGCTTCAGGTGCCGGTCCATCAGCTTCTCCTCCTCGGGAGTCGCGGGCTGCTTCGCCACCCGGGAGAAGGCGTGCTGCAGCCGGTCCGGCAGCGTGCTCGCGTCCAGCGACGCGCTGTAGGCCAGCGCCAGCAGGAAGGTGTTGCCCCGCAGCGACATGCACTTCACCTCCATCCCCGTCACCATCGGCTCCTCGATGTGGAGCTCCTTCGTCAGCCGCAGTTGGAGCAGGGCCGCGACCCGGGAGCACTTCGCCCGGTCCTCGGGCTCCACCCTGTAGCCGTAGGCCACGAAGCTGATGAGGGCGCGCGTGGACTTCTCGATGGGGAGCACTGGTGCCTCGACCTTCGCGGGGACGTTCTCGCCGGGCAGGGAGGGCGGCAGCCGCACTGAGCGGTCGATCATCGCGAGCACCTGCTCGCGTTGCACGCCTCCGGTGAAGACGAGGCTGGTATTGGCCGGGAGGTAGTGCTCCGCGTAGAAGCGCATCAGGTCGTCGCGGGTAATGGAGAGACGCGACTGCTGGGTACCGATGACGGAGCGTGAGCCGATCCCCGTGAAGAGCGAGTCCTCCAGGTGCTCGTGGAAGCCCGGGCCCCGGCCGAAGTACAGGTCCTCGGTGCGGATGATGTCTACCTCGCGGCGGAGGTGCTCCGGGTCCAGCAGGGGGTCGGTGATGATGCGCAGGAACTGCTCCGCCAGCGGCGGGAAGGACTCCGAGGGCACCTGCAGGGTGAAGACGGTGGCGTTCGCGCTGGTGTAGCCGTTGAAGTTGCCACCGGCGGCGCGCACCGCGGTCTGGAAGGTCTGTCCCGGCACGTCATGGCTGCCATGGAAGATGACGTGCTCGAGCACGTGCGCGAGCCCCTCCTTGCCATAGGGATCCTTCCACCCGCCGGTGCGCACAACGTAGTGCAGCGAGGCCCAGGCCGCCTGGGGACGCGAGGCCAGCACCAGCTCGCTGCCATCGGGGAGCTGCTCCACGGTGGGGAGCACGTGAGCCACCGGCCCGGCGGCGAGCGCCGGAGTGGAGACGAGCCACAGGACGAGCACTGCCCGGGGAAGGGCTCCCGCGAGAGGGGTGGCATTCATTCGGACTCCTCCTCCGTCTCCTCGTCCTTCTTCTCCTCTTCCTCCGTGCGGGTGACGAAGTGGAGCTGGGCGGAGGTCGACTCGTCGAGCCAGCGCGACGCCACCTCCTGGACGTCCTTCACGGTGAGCGCGGCGAGCGTGGCTTCCAGCTCGGGCGAGTACCAGGCTGGACGGTGGCGCGCGAACCGGAGCTCCTGGGCCAGCGCGGAGGGGTCGCGATCGGACAGCCGCAGCCGGGTGAGCGTGGCCTGCCGGTGGCGCTCGAAGGCGCCGGACTCGAACGTGGCCTCGCGCACGGTGCGCACCTCCTCGCGGAGGGCGGCGCCCAGGTCGATGCCCTCGCGCGCCGAGGCGGGCAGGAGCAGGAGGAGGGCATCGAACGTGGCGGTGAGCAGCGGCTCGGAAGCGACGCTGTAGCCCTGGCCCGCGTCGCGGATGCGCTGGAACAGCCGCTCCTGCAGGAGCGAGGCGATGACGCGCAGGGCCGCCGAGTCCCGGGCCGACTCGATGTGCACGGGATATGCGAGCACCTGGAGCTCGCGAGCGGAGCGCACCTGGCGCCGGAAGGGCAGGGGCAGCTTGGGGCGGGTGCGCTCGAGGCGAACGCCGCCCTTGAAGCCCGCCACCAGCTTGCGGAGCGCCGCCGCGTCGAAGCGCCCGGTGGCGATGACGGTGGCGTTGCAGGGGGCCAGCATGCGGGACAGGTGGAGGCGCACCTGCTCCTGGACGATGTCCTCGGCGTAGCGCATGGAGCCCAGGTCGGGGTTGCGGTAGCGCCCATCGTCGTGCAAGGCGCGCGCGAGCAGCAGCTCCAGCCAGTCTTCCGAGTCGAGCGCGTTGCCATCGCGGCTGGCCCGCTCCAGCGTGGCCTCGAAGCGCCGCGAGTCGAGCCGGGGGGAGAGGATGGCGGTGAGGAGCCGGCGTGCGAGCGCGTC
This sequence comes from Archangium lipolyticum, assembly GCF_024623785.1. Taxonomy (NCBI): domain Bacteria; kingdom Pseudomonadati; phylum Myxococcota; class Myxococcia; order Myxococcales; family Archangiaceae; genus Archangium; species Archangium lipolyticum. The sequence goes on along the minus strand of NZ_JANKBZ010000038.1, from coordinate 3,780 downwards.
GAAGTCATCCGGGTGGGCCGAGAGGGTGAAGCGGCTCTCGTGCAGCCCGGTGCGCAGGTCGAACGACGCACCGGCCGAGTAGACCTCGCGCATGAGCGTCGCGTAGTCGCCGCGCGAATTGGCGTGCAGCAGGGCCTGCTGCGCCACGCGGGTGAGGCCGGGCACGTCGTCATCCAGGAAGCCCACGTCGAAGACGATGGTGAGCGTGGAGCGGCTCGTCTCGCGAGGAGCGAGCAGCAGCAGTGGATGTTGGGGCGAGGGGCGGAGCGACTCCACCTCGAAGGGCGCGGCGCTCGCGGGGGAGGCCAGCAGGAACAACGCGACGGCCCACGGGAGCGCCAGGGAAGGAACGAGCGAAGAGGAGCGCATGCGCCCGGTGGCTGGAATTGAAGGGAAGGACACGGCAGGCTGCCTGTCAGAAGACTAACATGAGCGTCGCGCCCGCCTCCCTCTGCCCCGCCTGTCAGCAGCCCCTCGCCGTCTCGGAGGGACGCTGTGTGTCGTGTGCCGCACCCGTGGTGTCTGTCGAAACCGGCGGCGGTGCTCCGCGCGCACGCATCCGGGGCCCGCTCATACTTGGAGTGCTGGCGCTGGTGGGCGTGGGCGCGGTGTTGCTCGCCCAGGCGGTTCTTCCGGAACGCCTGCCGTCGCTGTTGAGGATGGCCATGCTGGTGCCGGTGCTCACCCGGGCCCCATCGGACTTCTTCCCTGTATCCGCGTGGGTTTTGGCCCTGCTGCCCTGGGGACTGCTCGCGCTGGCCGTGAGCATGGGACATCGGCTGGCACGTCACTCCGGTGCACCGCTGCCGATGGGCGAGGTGGAAGGGGTGGCGCTCGTGCTCGTGCCGGGACTCCACCTGGTGGGCGGGCCGCGCGTGCTGGTGGCGTTGGGCCGGGCCGCGGAGTCCCGACAGGGAGGACTCCGGCTGCGGCTGGGCGAGCGGACGGTGGTGGCCGTGATGCTTCAGGTGCTCGCGGGGGTGCTCGCCTTTGTCGTGGCGCGGAGTCCCGGAGCGCTCCTGTTCGCGGTGGCGCTGGGAGTCCAATTCCTGTCCGTGGTGGCGTGCATCGGCGTGCTGCTCGGCATGGCGCGAGCCTTCACGGTGCTGGCCCGAGCCGGCGAGGTGCCCGCGGCGGCGAGCGTGAAGCCGGTGCGTGGATGGGGCTCGGCCTCGCGAGCGGGAGGCCTCTCACGGCCCTGGCCCTGGGCGGGAGCGCTGCTGGCCACGGGCGTCGCGCTGGTGGGGATGTGGTTCGTGCGGCGGGAGGCGAGGGAGTGCGGGACGGGGACGGAGCTCCAACACACGTCGGACGCGAGGGCGCAGCGGGTGAGCGGCTGCGTGCTGCCGGATGGACGGAAGCAGGGACGTGAGTGGACGCGCGGCGCGGATGGGCGGCTGCTCGCGAGCGGCGAGTACCAGGGGGGACAGCGGCACGGCCGTTTCCTCGCGTGGAGCGAGGCGGGAGTGTTGCTGGAGGAGAAGCCTTACGCGGAAGGCCAGCCGCACGGGACGTGGAAGCTGTACGCGCCGGGAGGCCAGCTCCAGCAGGAGCGGGAGTACGCCCACGGCCAGCTCGAAGGCGCGAGCACCTTCTATTACCCGGGAGGCCAGCCCCGGCTCCGGCAGCATTACCAGAAGGGCGTGTTGCACGGCCTCCAGAGCACCTGGTTCGCCTCGGGGGTGGTGCAGGAGGAAGGGGAGTTCCGCGAGGGCGAGAAGTCGGGTGTCTGGGTGACGCGGGACGAGGAGGGGAAGGTGCTGAAGCGGTGGAACGAGGACGCGGTCGCTGTCGTCGCGAGCACGGCCAAGGGGTCCACCGCGTCGCCGAAGCCACACCAGCCGATGGTCGACCTGCGTGCCGGCCGCACGCGGGAGTGGTGGCAGATGCGGTTGGAGATGCTGAAGGCGCGGGCCGCGAAGGAGCCGGCGCTCGCGGCGATCTACCAGCTCACGCTCCAGCGGGCGCGAGCCAGCGGGTTCGTGGTCACCGAGAAGCCCGAGGGCGTGGAGCTCGCGCTGGACGCCACCCCCTGAGGAGGCCGTGCGTCAGGCCTGGCGCTTCTCCAGCGCGGAGAGGCGCTCCAGGAAGGCGCGGCCCTTGGCGGAGTCCGTCATGTGGATGAAGGCGGCCATGCCCTTGAGCTGCTCGAGCGTCTCGCCTTCCTTGCCCGGCTTGCCCTTCTCCCGGTTGTGGAGCGCCGCTCGCAGCTGGCGCACCACCTCGCGCGGCACCCGCGCTCCCGGCTGGCCCTTCGGGGCCTCGTTCACCACCAGCCCCGTCACCACCTGCCGGTTGCCCGGCTTCATCACCCGCGTCTTGTCCGGGTGCACCCGGAAGCCCTCGGCCTGAAGCACCCGCTCCACGCGCACGACCAGCGCCGCCACCGGCGCCTCCGGCTTCGCCTTGCTCTTGCGCCAGGAGAACGTCATGTCATCCGCGTAGCGCGTGTAGGCGAAGCCCAGGCGCCTCGACAGCGCCGACAGCCGCTTGTCCAGGCGCAGGCACAGCGCATTGGTGATTCCCGGGGACGTCGGCGCCCCCTGCGGCAGCGCGCGCGGCCCCTTCGCCACGTACAGCGTCTTGCCCCGGAACTGCACCACCTCGCGGGGCGCTTCCGTGGCCATCAGCGCCAGCAACGTCGCCGTGTTCTCCGCCAGCCCGCCCTTGCGCAACAGCCCCTTCACCCGCGGCCACGTCACCGAGGGGAAGAAGTCCTTGATGTCCATCTTCACCACCACGTCCGCGCCCTTGTGCGCCAGCGCGTTGGTGACGATGGAGCGCCCCGCGACGAAGCCGTGCGCCGCCCCGTGCACCGGCAGCCGCTCGATGACGTTCGAGAGCACCCAGCGCTGCGCCTCCTTCAGCTCCTTCTTCGGCGAGGTGATGGTCCGCTTCCCGCCGTCCCGCTTGGGAATCTCCCAGCTGCGGTAGTGCGTCCCCGTGTCCACCTCCCGGTGGTAGGAGAACCAGCGCAGCCTCGCCACGCTCAGCCCCAGCGCCTTCGCCAGCGTCTGCGCCGACGCCAGCTCCGGCAGCCCGTTGGCCTTGGCCCGCTCCTCGCGGTCCTTCAGGTCGAACTTGTCCGGGCCGCCCGACTCCTCCCAGTGCACGCCCGCGCCCAGGTGGCCGATGTGCGCGGTGCGCCACGCCTCCCACGCCAGCCGCTTCAACGCGCGGCGCTCGGCGGCCTCGGCCTTCTTCTTCTCCTTCCAGGCCGACTTCTCCTTTTCGGAGAGCCCGCTCGGATCCTCGTGCTCGGGCGCGAGCCCCTTGGCCTTCAGCTCGGCCTCGACCCAGGCCTCCTGGCCACCGGCCTCCTCGATCGCCTTCCAACGGGCGAGCCGTGTCTGCTCCTCGCGCTGACGCACCTCGCGCTGGGCAATCACGTTGGGCGAGGCGGGCACGGGGGCGGGGGTGGGGACGACCACCGGGGCCGCGGCGGGGACGAATGTCTCGAGCTTCGCGGTCATCACAGCACCTCGGAATGGCGAGGAGACTTCATCGGGACGGGCGGCGCGAGCGGTCGAGGGAGGCCCTGAAAGGCACCACCTGCTCACCTGGGGCACGGTAGCCTCACCGGCTCTCCCCGGTAGAGGGGTCTAGGCCCCCTGGGGAAACGGCGGTTGCGTCGTTGGCTCAGCTCCCCGGGGGGCCTAGACCCCTCTACCGGGAGAGAGCCAAGAACAGGCTACCTTGCGGAGAGTGTCCTGCATTGCTTCCAGAGCGGCGCAGCGCCGCTCCCGCGCTCGAGGCGCCGAGGCTGATGCGGTTTAGGAC